>QMMS01000499.1 GCA_003647375.1 Deltaproteobacteria bacterium | reverse complement strand
CCTGCTGGAAGGCCCGGGCCTGCGTCGCCTGTGTCGCCCTTGTCGCCCTGCGGCCCCTGAATCGGCCCGAGGTTCTCCCATGCAGCGCCGCTCCAGTACATGCCGTCGCCGATCCTG
Source organism: Deltaproteobacteria bacterium (assembly GCA_003647375.1). Next base: position 3,328 of record QMMS01000499.1, on the reverse strand, counting down.
CCGCCTGAACCCGGGAGCGCGGCGCTGCTGGGGGCTGTGACATCGTTGGTGTTGAGAATCCACATGTCGTTAAGTGTGGGCGTGGCGATGGCGTCTATCTCAGTCCAACTGGCAGAACCCTGTAACGCAACCCCCACGCCAGGAATACCCTGTGGGCCTGTTGGGCCTTCCGGCCCCTGTGGCCCGACGACAGCGCCGTCCAGGATGAATTGGTCTAAGGCAATCTTATCCGCCGCGGTCATGAGGCCTGCATTAACCGCGTCAGCCGCTGTGAGCACCACATCCGCGCCATCAGAATTGAGGATCGTCATCTGCACCGGGTCGAGTTGTTTGGTCAAGTCGGACAGGCCAATGTCGTACCACTGAGACCACTGCACCGTACCAAAATCAAACGTACGGGCGTAGACGCGGCTGTTAGATGCCCACCACGTCTGGGTCAGGTCATCAGACACCCCGACAACCCCACTGGTGCCTTGTACCATCAAGGCGCCAGCGAGGCCGTCTGCCGGGTAATTTCTTATCTGCGTCGCCTCTATCGGATCGAGCTGGCGATAGAAGCCTGGCGTCTGGATAGTGTCCAGATCCTGAACGGCCAGTATCCCTGCATTGTTCGGGATACTGCCGTCTAACAGCAGGAGCGTGAGCAGTGTGCGTTCGATGTCCGAGATTGATATCGGTATATCGTCAGTGCCGTCATACAGCAGGACTTCCAGGACAGCGCCTGGGGTCGCCTCCCTCACCCATAGACCGCCGCGCTCGATGTACTGTGGCCTTGTCGATATGACATCGCCTGAGTTCCTCGCGCCCTCCGCCCTTTCAAGCAAACGTGCTAAATCTGTACCGGAAGTTGCGCCTTCAGGTATTGGGTAATCACCGGGTAATCTTGGGCCTGCCATCAATTTCTCCTAGAAAGGACTCGGCCTGACTTTGCCGAATCCTATTGCAATTATGTTCACCGCGCCGCTCTGGCTTAGTCCATCCTGCCACACGTTCACCGTACACTTTTCAGATGTGACGCTCGTAACTTTAACCGTCTGTACTGAGGAGGCCTGTGTTGACACTGTCGGCTGCGGGTCAGTCGTGCTCAGGCTCGCGGTCACTGTAGGGGTGAACGCGAATGCTGGATCGAAGTACACGTCAGTCCCGCCAGCCGGGATACTTACGACGCCGCTATTCCACTGTCGTGCGACCATGTAGATGTTCACCAGAGCCTTTTGTACCTGTACTGTAACTCCAGTGTCTTTCGACTTCGCCACCACGCGGAACTCGAAATACTGCCCCACCGTATCGACCACTGTAAATCTGCGCCAGTCAGTCCAGGTTGAGGGGTAGGCTTGCTCTATAGGGTCGGCAATAGGGTCGTCAAGCGTCGGCCAGTCGGCGATCACAGCCCCGTCTGTGCCTGTGCGGTATTCCATCCACACGTCCCACTTCTCAGAGTTGGCGTAGCCGCCGGATGTTAGAGCCTTGGCCTTTATCTTCGCCTCCAGTCGCGCCTCATAGATATTCGTCATACCTATTGTTTCGAGGAACGTGTAGGTTGAGGACAGCAGTGGTTTTAAATCTTCTGTTCCCGGGGAGTGCGTCCCTGACTGGTCAATGTAGTCGCCGTTCAGCACAAAGTTACTGAGCGTTCCGGGCCATGTCACTCCGTCATCAGCCGTGTGGGCGAGCTGGAGTTCATCCGTCTCCTGGACTGTTGTTATCGCATCGACCGCCGCGCTCATATTGCCGCTGGTGTCCTCGACCACGATTATGTACGTGCCAAGTCTGCGAGGCACTGTCATCCACACGGTGTCGTGACTTGCGGTCGCCACCGGAACAGCATTCTCCAGCAGCGGAACCACAGGCGCACTATCAATATCAGGGTTGTAATAAATCTGGTAGTTGGCGACATCCTCAGAGATCGAAGGCGACCAGCTTATCTCAAGCCAGTTATTCACAACACTGGCAGTGAACTGTTGCACTTGCGACGGGGGTGTCGAGTCAAAGAGCAGCGTGAACGCGGCCTGTTCACCCGCGCCCACTGTGCCGAAATACGATACCGGCCTGACTTCAATCGTGCCGCTGTGCCACGTATCATCAACGGCCAGAGGTTCGATCTGAGTCAAAAAGGGCGCAGACTCAACCGTACCCAATAACACCTCCGACAGGTCGGACTTGATGAACCAGACCTGGAACTCCCTCGCCTCGGTGTATTCAGGTGTTACGGCCCATAAAATATTCAGCTCGTTGAACGGGTATCGCTCGATATAGATAAGCTCTTGCGTGTAGCCCACACTTCCGGGGTCGATGATACTCGTGTCGAACAGCGTGGATGTTCTGGCCTCCGGCCCGAGGTTGCCAAAGATGTTTTTAGCAAATATGAAATAGGCGCCCGTGATGGCGTCCACAGCAGCAGAGTTTGTCTTACCGTCCACCTCGACCAACGCAACGGTGCCTGGGTCGGTTGAACTCAAGGCGTTCGGGTCGGGGTTATAGAATACCTGGTACTGATTAACATACTCATCATCGAGTAAGTCCCACGTCAGCAAGCCGACCGCATCAGCCACGTTTAGGTGGAAGTTCTGCACCTGAGCCGGGGTCGGGTAAGTCACCTCCGCCAGTACCTCGGCAGACTCGTTACTGGAAGTGTCTTGCGCCGTTATGTACCACGACGCCTCCACGTTGTAGTCAGAGATGAACAGCACGTCCTCATACCACACGCTGGTGTGGAACACGGCGCTAGCGAAGTCACCCGGCGGCACAGCGACGAAAATGTTGTACTTACCGAGGTCAACCTCTGTGTTCGCATCCCATGTCAGCCGCGTCCCGCCGATGGTGTCTAAGACGCCCTGGAAATTAATGACCGGGTCAGGCGCTGTGGTGTCGGTGATGTACCCGACCCGCACCTCTCTACTCTTGCCTCTGTATCCGAGGTTGCTGATCGGGGTGACGATATAGTATCCCTCACCGTATTCAGTATCGCTGGTCAGGTACTCGTGTGTCCATGTGTTGAGGTCGCCGTCGATCTGGATCAGCTCCCTTGATTGCATGCCGTCAACCTTGCGGTAGCCGATGCTCATGAACGCGCAGGTATCCCTGACCGCTGCAGGCTCGACATCCCACGTAAGTGTCGCTGTGGAGTATGGGAGCCTGTCAACATACTTGAGACCGGCCAGGCCGACCAAGGTGACTGTCTCCAGCAGGGTCTCCTCTTTCGGCGACTGCCCAAAGGACGGGTTCCACACAGGGAAGGTCGCCCAGTCATCCTGGTACAGCTCTTCCACGTACTGCATCTCGACGGTGGGCGGATCGATCGCCACGAAAGCGAGCGCCTCGGCCTCTT
>QMMS01000498.1 GCA_003647375.1 Deltaproteobacteria bacterium | reverse complement strand
CCCCCAGGTCAAGTATGGTGAAGACGTGGTCTCGCGAATCTCCTTCCACATGGAAAACCCGGATGGACTGAAACGCATGAGCACAGACCTCGTGGACGGTCTGAACAACCTGGTCATGCAAGCCTCAAAACGCGACTATACCCATTCTGCCACATCTGGAAACAGCCCATCCGCAGAGGATGAAACGTTTCGTATCCAACCTGCCGACATTCTGGATGTCAGCATTGCCGGCAATACGGCCATGCACCACATCCTGCTGCAGCTGGATCCCGAACCGCTGGGGGTAATTCCGTTCACACCGGATGTTCATCACAGTCTGGACATCACGGCCCGGGAACTCGGTCTGAAAATCAATCCCGCGGCCCGCGTATTCATGCTACCCATTGAAGCCGGCTTTGTGGGCGGCGACAACGTCGGCGTCATCCTGGCCGAAGAACCGCATCGGCAGGATCGTATACAACTGATCATCGACATCGGCACCAATGGTGAACTCGTACTGGGCAACAAGAACCGCCTGGTATGTTCATCCTGCGCCACGGGCCCGGCCCTGGAAGGTGCCCAGATCGAATTCGGCATGCGGGCAGCCCCCGGCGCCATCGAAAGGCTGACCATCGACCCCGAAACCAAAGCAGTCGACTACAAGGTCATCGGCAGGGATGTCTGGCAAAGCTTTTCCAAACCCGAGAAGATGCAGACCAAGGGCATCTGCGGGTCGGGCATTCTGGATGCGGTGGCCCAGCTCTTTCTGGCCGGTGTCGTTGAAAAAAGCGGTGCCTTCGCCAAGCAACAGGATTCAGACCGGTTTCGAATATGCCCTGAAACCGGTATAAAAGAATTTGTCCTGGCATGGGCCCGGGAAACCAGCATCGGCAAGGATATTGTCGTGACCCAGCAGGACATCCGCCATATCCAGCTGGCCAAAGCCTCCATCTATACGGGATGCAAACTCATGATGCGCAGATTGGGGGTTGACCGGGTCGACAGCGTCAAGGTTGCGGGCGCTTTCGGTTCCCACATCGATTGCAAACTGGCGCTTGTGATCGGCATGTTTCCCGATTGTGCCATCGACAAGATCGTCTCCGTGGGCAATGCCGCCGGGGACGGTTGCCGGATCGCCCTCCTGAACAGGGACAAGCGCCGGGAGGCGGATTGGGTGGCCCGGCACGTGGAGTACATGGAGTTGACCCTGGAAGAGAACTTCCAGTGGCAGCTCATGGAGGCGATCCAGTTCCCCCACATGACCGACACGTTCAAACATCTGTCGGGTGTGGTGCCCGAACACATACTCAACCAGTAAAAAGCGATGTTAACAGTGAATCACGCCTTATTCCACTTTGGTAAATGCTCTTGATTTTGCATTGCAGATAGGACAGGACTCAGGGGCTTCATTTTCCACCGTATTGCCGCACACAGAACATACGTAGTAACAATCAACATCCCGAGACCTATCAATATTATCCAATGCTTTCTGATATAATTCTGCATGGATTTTTTCAACTTCGTTAGCAAAACGAAAGCTGCGTTCAGCCACTTTATCTTCGTCTGCAATCGCCGTTTCTATCATTTTGGGATACATATTTTCAAATTCATATGTTTCACCGGTAATGGCTGCCTTCAAGTTATTCACAGTGGCCCCGACACCATTACAAGCCTTTAAGTGTGCATGGGCATGTACGGTCTCGGCTTCTGCAGCGGCTCTAAATAACATGGCAATCTTTACAAATCCTTCGCTATCCGCTTTTTTGGCAAACGCCAGATATTTTCTATTGGCTTGAGACTCTCCAGCAAAGGCATCCATCAAATTTTCTTTAGTATCGCTCATATTTACCTTCCATTCATGAGGCCAGTTTTTCGCAAAGCCCTTTTGCATATTGATGACACGCTTGCATGCCCGCATCTGTTTCCATTAACGCTTCGGTCAGGTTCAACGGCCCCAGATCGACAACATCCATTTTATATACATGCTGCATGGTTTCGAAAACCATGGGAGCCGCCTCACCACTATGGGTATGGGATCCGAACGCACCGCCAATCTTCCCTAAAAGGTTCGCTTGTTCAGCTACAAAAAGGAATTGTTTCATACCCCCGGTCATATCTTTATGATATGTGGGACACCCAAAAAGATAACCATCGAATCCTAACAGCTGCTCCGCCTTTTTCAACGTAGCTATCTTTTCAACGTGGGCTTCATTTCCTGCCATTCTAACGCCTTCAGCTAAATAGTTTGCCATTTTTTCAGTGGTACCCGCTCTGCTAATGAATGCAATCAATACTTTTTTCATACGCTCCCCCTCATAAAATTTTTAGTTACAACGTTAATATGATGCTGAACAACTTCTGGGTTCTCTTCCAACAGTGCGATCTGTACAAAAACTATCTGTTTCTCACTGTAATAGCAACAGGCATGCCAAAACCTATGACCACTATAACTACTTAAATTTTTAGAATATATTATAATTTCGTATGTCTCATTAACCTTTAAGCGAGACAAATTCGTATCGTGTATGATCTTTGTGACACATACCCAACAAGAGCGGCGGATGTCAAGAGTGTTGAGTAAACGCCAACATTGGGGTTAACATGGGGTTGAGACAGGACTGAGCATATGTTATTATGCCTGCATTATGAAAGAGATACTGGTGCTTGGAGATGTTCACGCGAATTATCCCGCCTTGAAAGCTATCGGCGACTACCTTCAGATGGACCGGTTCAACCGGATAATCAACACCGGTGACCTCACCGTTTACAGCACCTTTCCCAACGAAAGCATCCAATGGTTTAGGAACCTCGGCGACAAAGCGATCTGTATATTGGGCAATACCGATAAACGAATTTTAAAAATCCTGAAAGGCAAGAAATTAAAAAAACCGAAAAAAAAGGACAAGCAGGTCATGTATTTCTGGACATCTGAAAACTTGTCCCAGGAAAACATCGCCTACTTAAAATCACTATCCAAAAAGAGTGATTTTAACATTGATGGGTTACGCATCGGTCTATTCCACGGCAGCTTAGACGATCCAAACGCCCAGTTGTTCCCCTCCACCCCGGACAGTCGATTCATCAAGCTGGCAAAAAATTCCCCCTATGGTGTACATATCATGGGACATTCGCATGTTCCTTTTTATAAAGTGATCGCTGGGGTACATTTCATCAACCCGGGCAGTGTGGGAAGAATGTTTGACGGGGATCCGCGGGCATCCTTTGCCATTCTTAAAGTGAGTTCAAGAAAAATCGGCGTGGAACATTTTCGCATACCCTACCCGGTAACCGATGTAATCAAGGGGTTGAAAAAATATAAATTACCTGATATCTATTGCAGAATGTTTCAAGCCGGAAAAAAGCTAAACTAGCGTTCCCAACCTGCATTCTCTATTACTGCTCCAGCTTTTGATAACAAGTCGTTCATAACGCGTAACGCTGCGCATACATAGCGGGCTACTATACCCTAAGGTTG
>QMMS01000497.1 GCA_003647375.1 Deltaproteobacteria bacterium | reverse complement strand
GTTATTACTATTCAAATCCGAAGGAATGTTGCACCCTTACAAGCCCAAAGGGCTTGAAAATCTGGACCCGAAATTCTACGACAGTGACCCTGTTCCCAGCTGGGTTGGGATGGACGCCTATGTGGCAGCGATTGCTTACAACACCGTTGAAGCCAAGAAAAATAACCTGGTGCCGCCGAAATCCTGGTGGGACCTCACCAAGCCCATGTACAAAGGTCATGTGATCATGCCGAACCCGAATTCATCCGGTACCGGCTTTCTGGATGTCTCCAGCTGGTTGCAGCTGTTTGGTGAAAAGGGCGGATGGGCCTTTATGGATGCTCTGCACGAAAATATCGCCCGTTACACCCACTCGGGCTCAAAGCCTGCTAAACTGGCAGCCGCAGGAGAGATCCCCATCGGTATCTCCTTTGCCTTCCGTGCTGCAAGGTCCAAGGCAGCGGGTGCACCCTTAGAGATCATTATTGCAAAAGAGGGGATCGGCTGGGAGATAGAAGCTAGCGCCATTATGGCCGGTACAGACAAACTTGAAGCAGCACAAACATTCATGGACTGGACGATCACCAAAAAAGCCATGGTAATGTATAACGATGCTTATGCCGTGGTCGGTTACAAGGGCGTCGCAAAACCGGTGAAGTATTTCCCACCCGAAACAATGTCTCAGATGATTGATAACGATTTCGAGTTTGCCGCCAACAACAGAAAAAGAATTCTCGCCGAATGGCAGAAACGCTACGATTCCAAATCAGATCCCAAAAATTAGTTTTTATCGAGCCGGTTTCAAAATGTTCAATTTTGTCCAAGGTCAAGGAAGGCGAAAATTTTAACCACAGTAATACGTAGGGTATTTCGAGGATTAAAATTTGAGTCTGACACCGAGATTGGACAAAAGGGGACGTTTTGAAATTAGCTCTATCGACAGCCTGATCCTTTTGTACTATATCAGGCTGTCGATACCTCATTCTACCTTTTCAAGTTAGAATATAACTTGAGTCAGAGCGAGTTCTCTACGACCGAATCATTGCTAGAAATCTCAATCCGATTCTACATGTGAAATATTAAATAAAGGCATGATTATCGTGAGCGATCTATCTGCTGCCAACACCTCAAAAAAACCTCCTTATCTTCGAATATCCAGACTGACCAAGAAGTTTGGTGAATTTGTCGCTTTGGACGATATTTCTCTTGAAGTTAACGATGGGGAGTTCGTTTGTTTCCTAGGACCATCCGGCTGTGGTAAAACGACCTTTTTACGTGCCATCGCCGGTCTCGATATCCAAACCTCCGGTACGGTTCACCAAGCCGATATAGATATTTCGGCCCTGCCCCCATCAGAACGCGATTTTGGGATTGTCTTTCAGTCCTACGCCCTGTTTCCCAACCTGACGGTTGAAAAAAATATTGCTTTTGGTCTGGAAAATCAAAAACTTTCGCGGGCCGATATCAAAAAGCGCGTGGACGAGCTGCTGGAACTGGTAGGACTTCCGGAACAAGAAAAAAAATACCCTTCCCAACTATCAGGAGGTCAACAGCAACGCATCGCTTTGGCCAGAGCCATCGCCACCTCTCCTGGTTTGTTGCTGCTCGATGAACCCTTGTCGGCTCTTGATGCCAAAGTTCGGGTTTATTTACGGCAGGAGGTTAAAGCCCTTCAGCAAAAACTTGCTGTGACCACGGTCATGGTGACCCACGATCAGGAAGAAGCCCTGACCATGGCAGATCGCATTGTGGTGATGAACCAGGGCGTCATTGATCAGATCGGGACCCCTACAGAAATATACCGTGAGCCCAAAACCCTGTTTGTAGCCGATTTCATCGGTACCATGAATCACGTGAATGGTCTTGCCGGAACGCCTGAATCGGCCAGACTCGGATCACTCGAGTTAGCTTGCCGTAAGCACAGTCTGGCACCTGGGCAACCGGCTGTTATTTCCATACGCCCCGAGGATATTGTTCCTATCGATGACATTGATGCCACAGAAGCTCAAACAGGTAATAGCTTCAATGCCACGGTCAAGGATATGGAATTTCTAGGTTCGTTCTGGCGGCTTCATCTGAGTGACGAGCAGCTGGGTAATTCTCAACTGGTCATTGATCTGTCAGTCAATGCCGTCATCCGAATGAATACATCTGTTGGGAAAAGAATGTCCATAAAACTCCCATCAGATCGACTCATGGTTTTTGACCCTACCACGAACTAATATAATGAACAGTATCCCATCTAATAACAAAGAAATGTCCCCTGCGCCGGTTATTCGCCCAAAAACGAGTAAAGATGCCCGTTTGATGGCAACATTTATGCTTGTCATCGCGGTCTACCTTGTGATCGCACTGGCTTTTCCCCTTTATGCGATGTTGTCAAAATCTTTTACGACGGCTGCTTTTGATCTGGATAATTTTGAATTCCAAGTCAATACGGGTGATGGCTGGAGTGAGGTGGTTTCCGCTGCCCAGATCAATGAAACCTTGAAACTCCTCAAGCCTGAAGAGCTGGTGACCAATGTGGACGGGCGTTTGTACGCAACCACCTTTTTCCCTGATTTCAGTTTCCGCAGCAAAACCGAATATCGCCTACGTCAACTGGACCCAAACGGATCGTTTCTCGTGGGATCCACACGTGTGGCGGATACCGACTGGCACACATATGAAGCGAACAAGTTCAGGCGCATTGTCTTGCGTCCTTCTCAGTCCACAGGATTGGATAACTACATCACTTATTTTTCCACTCCCGCGCTTTTTCGTTCCATTGAAAATTCGTTTTTCATTTCAATACTGACCACATTGATTACGGTGAGTCTTGCATTTGGATTTGCCTATGCGTTGAATCGAAGCACCATGCGCTTCAAGGGGGTTTTTCGGCTTATTGCCATGATTCCGATTCTTGTTCCTTCCTTGCTGCCCGGGATCGCGCTGGTCTATCTGTTTGGTAATCAGGGTATGGTCAGGTGGTTGTTGTTCGGCCACGATATTTACGGCCCCATAGGAATTGTGCTGGGATCGGTCTTTTTCACATTCCCTCATGCGCTGATCATCATTACCACGGCCCTGTCCATTTCTGATGCCCGTCTCTATGAAGCCGCCATTTCCCTGCGTGCCAGTGCCTGGAAAACATTCTGGACGGTCACCATCCCTGGAGCGCGTTACGGATTACTTTCGGCATCCTTTGTGGTTTTCAATCTGGTGATTACCGACTTCGGATTACCCAAAGTGATCGGGGGACAATACAACATGCTGGCCGTGGACATCTACAAACAGGTCATCGGTCAACAGAATTTCGAAATGGGAGCCGTTGTGTCCGTGGTGTTGCTGGTCCCGGCTATGATGGCATTTGCCATCGATCGTTATGTGCAATCAAAACAGGTCGCGCAGCTCTCTTCTCGCTCCGTACCTTATGAACCCAAGCCGAATCGAAGATTTGATACGATTTGTTTGTCATACTGCAGCATGGTGGCCCTTTTCATT
>QMMS01000496.1 GCA_003647375.1 Deltaproteobacteria bacterium | reverse complement strand
TTTGAAGAGACGTATCAAGATTACCTCAAGCAGCTCGCCGCCATAGACTACCTGGCCAGGGCCGACGTTCTAGGCGCCAGAACGTCAGGGAACGAGCTTATTGTCGAATTTTATGGGAAAGAATACAGGATCTCCGACGGAGGCATTACCGATCCATCCGGAGAAAAAGCCAATTTCGCCATCTGCGTGGTTCTCTGCAAGTATATTCTGGTCGGCCCCGGGGAAGTCATACAGGATGGAACATGGGTGACCTACCGGGAATTCAAGGATGCCGGCCCTCTCATCGGCTACTTCAATGCCAACACCAACAAGACCATACAATCCTCTTTTTCCGGCCGATTGGACCTGTTGGTGGCGTCCTCCAAGAGACTGGGGGCAACCCCTGTCGAAGACGGCGCCGCCTACGACCTTTCGCTGATGTTCAAAGCACTCCCCAGAATCCCCGTGTTGTTGCGCTTCAATGACGGGGATGATGAGTTTCCGGCCCACTGCTCCATCCTTTTCCGGCAATCCGCAGAGCAGTACCTGGATATGGAATCCCTGGCCATCGCGGGGACCTTTCTGGCCGGCAACCTGATCAAGGAATGAATAAGCAATTTTAAAGTTTGATACGGTCAACCCAGACATTAGTATGTTACCACTATCGCCGCCCCAAACAACGTATCCGTTTTTTCCAGTTCAGCCGGCACAGGGCGGTTCTGGTAGCGAACCTCATAGCCCAGCTTCAGGGAAAGGATATCCGTCAGTGCAGATATGACGGCCACCTCTGAATTGGATTTGTGGTTGCTGTTGTCATCAAAATCATGCTTATTCTAAGAATATATATTAATGTAGACATGGAAATGAGGATAACCCCCATGCAACATAAACCTCAAAACAAATCACACAGGGTGACCCTATTCATGATTTTCATTACCATGCTGACTGTCGCGCTGCCCGGTACAATGGCTCTCGGTAGCGGACAACCCTCAACCACAGCAGTTAAAGAGACACCAAACAGCCTGCCGCCCATTGACACGGTCGCTACGGAAAAGTTTGAAACAGCCTCCTTCGGTCTGGGGTGATTCTGGGGCATTGAATCCCGGTTCGGGATTGTTGAAGGGGTGATCCGCACCCGCGTGGGGTATGCCGGCGGAAAAAAGAAGGCGCCCACCTACCGGAGCATCCGGCGACCACACGGAAACCGTACAGGTGGATTATGACCCCGCGCGCATCACTTTTGCCCGTTTGCTGGAAATCATCTGGCAAAGGAATTGTCAAGCCTGGGACTGAGTGCCGATGGTGAAGAAAACCTCCAAAAAAGGGTTCAATAGGTTGCTCGTGGTACGATTTCATGCGGGACTGGTGATGTAATGCCCCCTGGAAAACCAGAGGTATTGGCCCTTTCATTTCATCCGCCGTTCAACTTCAGGCAGGTTACCGGCTTTTTAAAGTCCAGAGCCATTCCCAATGTCGAATATGTGGAGAACGATATTTACAGCCGCAGTATCGCCATAGACGGCCAATCAGGATGTTTCACTGTATCATTTGCACCTAATGACCCTTCAATACGCCTGGAAATCTATTTTCCCGATCACGCCAAACTGCCTCTTATCGCATATAATGTAAAACAGATGTTCGACCTGAATGCGCCCGTTCAAATGATCGACGACCATTTGAAAAAAGACCGTTTTTTAAGCAGCATGGTCGCACGGCGTCCTGGCATCCGTCTGCCGGGGTCCTTCAACCCTTTTGAACTCTGCATCCGGGCCATCATCGGGCAACAGATATCTGTCAAGGGTGCCTCCACCCTTATTGGCAGGATCGCCGTCGGCTACGGGGAAAGGTTGACCACACGCAATTCATTTGGCCTGAAATATCTGTTTCCAGGCCCTGAAAAACTTGCAGAAGCAGATTTCGAAGGGATCGGCTTGACAAAGGCCCGAACCGCCACCATCCAGCATTTGTCAACGGCAGTTCTGCAAGGACGGGTCAGCTTCCGTGCATCAATCGATCCGGGGCAATTGAGGAAGGCCTTGCTAAATATTAAAGGCATTGGCGAGTGGACCGCCCAGTACATTCTCATGCGAACCCTCAAATACCCTGATGCCATGCCCTGGTCCGACCTGGGCCTTCTGAAAGCCATTTCCTCCGACGGGAAACCCGCACCCGAAAAACGACTCAAAGAAATGTCCCTGCCCTGGAAACCCTACCGGGCCTATGCTGCCATGCATTTGTGGTCGAGCCATACCAAAAATTGAATCTCTGGGCCGTGAAACAACATATAATAGGGGACAGGTTCTTATTTTACTATCATTAAATAGTACCTGTCCTTTTATATAACAGTTTCGGCCAAACGTGAGGTATGGTATAAGTATCTTCAACTCCTCACGATCATGTTTTTGTGCACGAACAAAATCTCTCTTGGCTATGTTCCTGTTCAAAAAGTCCAGTTTATAAAAGGCATATTGGAGTTATCAGGGTTATGGAAGCCCCAGTTGAATTAATAGCATTCAATATACTTGATGCCCTAATTTTGAAGGAAAATATTGATGGATGTATCTGCAAAACAACTTGTTAGTTTATTTAAAAAAGCAATAAACTTTCCACAACCAAACACACTAGACGGAAGTGTGGAAAGCATAAGAAATTACTATAAAATGACTCAGCAATTTGCCACTATGGCTGATATATATCAGAACCTGATACCAGAAAAATATGATGATTTATCTATTTTGGAACTTGCAGACTTTATTTTAGAATTGAAGCTTGAAGATTTTCAAAAGATAGCGAATAACCTACCATTCTTACTGAGTGGGTTTATTTTGCACGATAAGACAACATCCTATCCAGAAGCAGATGTTGACCCTTCATGGGGGCCTACTATAGCTATGCTTTCTAAATATCTCCCAGATAAAATAGACCTGACCGACAGCAGTCAGGATAATCTATTTTTTCAAGCAGCCACTTACTTATTGGACAAATACTCAGAGACTTCTGCTCTTCAAAATCTTGACAGATGGATAACTTCCAGTCCAGAGAAGTATAAAAATGCAATTCTTCTGGTTTCAAAGCAGGCTCTTTCAAAAATGTACGTGAAGCAAACAGATTATCCTCTCCATGTATCACTGGTACTTGCCATGTATAATGAACACAATCGTATTCGTCCAAAAAGCAATGATAACCCCAATGGTGAAGATTTTGTTCGACGTAAAATGAAACAAATGGAGTGGCTATTGAAAGATTCACCTCTTAATTTCAACATGATTCTTGTTGATGATGGCTGTCCAAAACAAAGTGGGGAAAAAGCACAGGAAATTATTGAAAAAGAAGGATACAAAAATGTTAAAGTACTTTATCTTGACGATGGTATCAAAAGACAGTCAGAAGTTATTAAAGGATTAAAATCCACAAGCGGCAGCCGAAAAGGAGGATCTATTCAATATGGTATGTGGCAAGCATTGGAAAATTATTCAGAAAGTGAT
>QMMS01000495.1 GCA_003647375.1 Deltaproteobacteria bacterium | reverse complement strand
GATGCAGGATGAATATAAGCCGATCCAGACCATTCAAGACTATGTGGAGAAAGCGCGTGCGGGGCAAAATATTAGAATCGAACATCGGTTGAATTATATATCTGCCCAGGAGTATGTTTCTGATTACAAAATTCAGATGATTTTTTTAATGGTTGCCTTCATCATCACCTGCGATGGTGAGATCCATCAGCATGAGCGATGTTATGCCTGCTACCCTAAAGATCAGGAAGCTTTAGAAAAACAGGATAAAATGGATATTGCGAATGCACGTTTGAAAATACTCTACAATAAATTTGACCAGGTGTCGATAAAGCATGAAAAGTTATTTTATTAACCCAGCCCAAAATGAGGTGGAAAAATATGACTCCAACAGCATTAATGAATATCCCAAGCCGTGTAACCGATCTTGTGGATCTCAAGACAAAAGGCTTAACAGTGACCTGTGCAACCTCCTTTGAAATTTTACCGGTTGATTTTGCGTATCGTGACAATCCGTTTCAGGCCTTCATATTTCTTTGCCGGTACAAAGGGAACGTTGACGGAGAAGATTTCGAATTCAGGAAATGCTATGCCCGCGGGTGTCCTGACAATTTATGCGCGCATGTATCCCAGGCGGTAATGGTTGCCAACCGCTATCTTCAAAAAGATTATCGAAAACTGGAAAAGGGCGGCATAGAAGTCGAGAAAAGGCTCTTTACCCTGGAGGATATGACCCATAAATTCGACGGGTATCAAAAAGATTCCGGAGCCACGCTGGTCATTCACGATTATATCAATATTGCCAAAGAGGGCAATGACACGACTGTAACCGTAGAACTGGAATATGTTCCCGGTGTGGAGCACTTCATCGGCTATGACAATGAAATGACGTTTATGATGGTGGGCTTTACCATCACCTGCCTTGGGGAGATCAACCGTTTTGAGCGTTGTCTGGCCTGTTACCAGACGGAAAGGGAAGAGGAGGAAAAAGAGTATCGAATCAGCATTGCCAACGAACGTTTGAAAACACTGTATGAAGAATTCGATGAGGTGTCCATAATATACGAAAAACGTTTTTTTTAATTTTTATCTAACAAGGAGTAATAGATGCAATTGACCGATATACAACCCATGGAACAATGGATTGAACTGGAAAAAAAGATTATCGAAAAGTGCCGGATTCAATCGGTAACCTTTAATATAGAAGGCGCCAGGATAACCGATTATGTGAAATGGTCGAATCGGCTCTGCCCTGTGATCAAGGGAAGTGAAAAAGGCGGCCCCTTTATCTGCGCCGTGGCGCACATGAATATGGCCGCGCAAGCTAAGAAAACCCGCAAACCAGTAGTTGAAGAATGCGACGCCGGGATATTGAAAATCGTTGTCCCCATTTTTGTCAAAGACGAGTTTGTCGGGACGGCAGGCGGATGCGGCCGGTTGCCGTCGGACGGGGAGGTTGACGCCTTCATGATCAATAAAACCATCGGCATCACTGAGGAGGAGATCGAAGGCCTGGTCAGTGATATGGGGACGATGACCGCAGAAGAGGTTCAAGCGTGCGCCGATTTTGTTGAGGGCAAGATAAAGTCCATTGTTGAAGCATTTGAAAATGGGCAAGAATAGCAATCAATTATCTAAAAAAGGTTCACATATAATGGCCAATAAGGTTCTAGTTATCGGCAGCGGGGTGGCCGGACTTTCAGCGGCATGCGAACTCGCCGAATTGGATATCGACGTGGAGATCGTGGAGCAATCAGACTTTCCAGGCGGTCATGCGATCCAATACACCTGCAAAGCTACGGACACGTGCGTCAAATGCGGCGCCTGCATGGTCGAGGAAAAACTTGACCGGGTCGTAAATCATCCAAAAATCAAAGTGATGACCGGCACCCGGGTTCAGGATGTATCAAAATCGGACGATTTTTCCCTGAAACTGGTGAAAAAGCCGCTTTTTATCGATCCTGAAAAGTGCACGAATTGCGGCGTATGCTTTGAGAAATGTCCTGAAAAAGGCGCTGTTGTAAAAGGGTTTTCCAGAAACCACTCGCCTTTTTATGCCATTTCAGAAGACAAATGTCTTTATCTGAAGGATCGATCATGTACCATCTGCCAGGAGGCCTGCCCGGAAAAAGCTATTGACCTGAATGTTCCGGAGGAGGCAAAATCCACGCGTGCGGACGCCGTGATTCTGGCCACGGGATTTACGCCCTTCAACCCGGTGAGCAAACCCTATGGATACGGTGAATTCAGGAATGTGGTCACAAATCTTGAATTGGAACGAATGCTCAGAACGGATGGCCGGGTCCTGAAACCATCTACAGGCACCGAAGCAGAGAATATCGCCTTTATTCAATGCGTGGGCAGTCGTGATGCCAAGCTCAACCACTTATGGTGCTCGAAGGTTTGCTGCGGCTCGGCCTTGCGCATGGCGGGTCTGGTGAAAGCACGCCAGCCCGGAACGCAGCTTACTTTTTTTTACATGGATGTACAGACCTTTGGCAGAGATTTTGACGTGTTTTACGCTAAAGTCCGCAAAGATGTCCGCCTGATAAGGGCCATTCCGGGAGACATCTATCCCGTTGCCGGCGATCGGCTGCAGGTGACATTTCTGGATAACGTATCCAGTGAAACCATGCAGGAGGAGTTTGATCTCGTGGTGCTTTCCGTAGGGATGACGCCCTGTCGAGGCCTGCAGGAGACAGCAGAAACACTGCAGGTGCAACTGGCTGAAACCGGTTTTGCGGAAAAGGACGGCCAGGGGACCCCGGCTTCTGAAAAGGGCGTTTTTCTGGCCGGCGCCGTTACCGGTCCCATGAGTATCCCCGAATCCATTGCCAGCGCCGGCAATACCGCTTTTGAGGTGGTCAAGTATCTCGGGGTTTAGTGTCTAAAGTGAACTAAATTTGGATGTTTTTGTAAAAAGTCTTAAAACGTCCTTTAGCGTCATGCCCGCGAAGGCGGGAACCCAGTGTTTTCAGATAGTTCTGGATGCCTGCCTTCGCAGGCATGACGGAATTTCGGACTTTTTGCGAGTCTGTCAACTTTAGATCACTTGACATTTTGAATTTATTTTTCGGCAGAGTCTAAGGCCTCTGACCTGGCCCATAGGACCAGGTTTTTAATATTGGAATAAATTACGAAATAATCGAAAGGACTCGCTTTGGATGCAAAAACGCTGATTCTGGGCTACGGTCGCGAAGCTCGGGAAATCGCTGAGGAACTGCTTGAAACTGAAGGAGATGTCATCCTGGCAACACCCGGCAATACAGGCGATACAGGATTGTTCGATGGTTTGGACATTGCAAGGGAGGCCGGCAAGCTAGAAATACTTTCTGTTGCCGGTTCTATTACCTGCAGGGGGTCGGTGGGGCATTTCAACGTGACGTTTGCCGGAAACGGCGAGCCTGTTGCCCGGTCTGTTTCAAGCATTATTATAGCCGATGATGTTGAGCGTAAACCCAATTTTGCCCTTTATGGCGTTGCGGCATCAGG
>QMMS01000494.1 GCA_003647375.1 Deltaproteobacteria bacterium | reverse complement strand
TTTTTCTGTATAATCTTCAACCGTTCCTTGGCGGATACGTCATTTCTTTTATGCTTCTGGAAATATTTGAAAACGATCCAGTAAGCTTCAAAGTAAGTCTCTAAAAACCGGGCGTGCAGTTTCAGCTTCCTGAATCCTGCCGACGTGATGTTATAGGTTTCCGGCAGAGTGGGATGCGGAATGATAATGGCATCATCGATGAAGGATTTTATGGTTTTGCGCACGTAATAGCCGGGCGTCAGGTCGACATCAAAGGCGAATTCGTATTTGAAAAAATCCTGCAGAAAAGCGTAGTCGGCATGTAGATCGGAGGCTGAAAACTGAAAGGCGTCTTTGTCTAAAATGGTGAGTGCCGTAAACGCGGCCGGAATGAAGAAGGCGATACAGTTGTTTTTATAGAATTCCAGAATGGGCCGTTTGTCCACATTGACCTTGAACTGGCACGCTTCCAGGAGATCCGTGCGGTTTTCAGATATCCGCTCCACTAACTTTCTGCTCACATAGGATTCCAGGGCATTGTCCATGGCGTGCACATGGTTCATCACCAGAGTGTCGGAGATGTCAGCCTTTTGCATGTTAAGGTGATTGAGGTACATCTCGGCATCTGCCACCAATTCGTTGTAGGCAAGTACCTTTTTATTACTGTTCAGCAACGCACTGGCTACCAGGGCATGGGGCGTTACGACAGTCACATTGTTGATGGCGTTAATGATGCGGTGTCCCAGATTTCTGCAGAGCGCGTTCTGTTCTTTCTGTGACATTTCGGAAAGCGTGAGGTTGTCCTGGGCCAGGATCGTGTTGAGGGAGATGGGGTCGTTAAACTTTATATATATTTTCCCGTATCTGTTCTTAAGAAATTTTCTAGCATTGAGGACCTGCATGAAATTTTCATCTTCCTTTTTACCCCCCTCCATTTCATGGAGATAGGAATTTTCCTCCAGAACCCTGTCGTACCCGATATACACGGCAGCAAAGACCAGGTCTTCGCAAGCCCCGTTTTTATAGGCATTCAACAAAATGGAGAGGAACCCCAGCTTGGGCATGATCAGTTTACCGGTTCTACTGCGGGTCCCTTCGATAAACACTTTCAGGTTGAAACCCTCCTGCAACAGCTTATAGATGTACTCCCCAAAGACCTTGGCGTAGAGCACGTTGCCTTTGAACGTTCGGCGGAGAGAGAAGGCCCCAAGGGCTCTAAAGACGGGGCCCATGGGCCAGAAAAACATGTTCTTGCCGGCGGCAATCAGGGGAACGGGCATGTTCTTGATATACATGAGGTAGGGCAGCATCAGGTAGTCCACATGGCTTTTATGGCACGGGACAAACACTATCGGGCCTTTTTGGGCCGCGGTTTTGACACGATTTAAACCGTCTTCATTGTAGCTGACACCCTGGAACATGGTATTGAGGATCCAGCCCACTGTCACTTCGGCAAAACGCACTAGTCCGGCATTTTGCTTTGCGGCAATCTCATCCAGATAGGCATCGGCTTTTTTTCTGATTTTCCAAAGGGGGATGTTGCGTTTCTCGGAATGCTGGTCCATATAGCTTTTCAGCCGTTGGTTGGTCAGTATGCTCTCTTTGACTTCCTCAATTGATTTGCGCATGGGGCCTGTGATGCTCTGCCGATGGCGGTTGATCTGAAGCAGCAGGTCGCGCCTCAGCATCAGGGCCTGTCGTTCTTCAGAGAGGTCGCGATTTTCGGGTGAATTCAGAAACAGCCGCAGGTTGACAGGCGTTGATACTTCATAAAACATTTTCTCAGGAGTTTTGAAAAGGATCACCAGGCGACGGATAAGCCCCGGTCTGGCCTGGGAACCGAACAGGATATCCGTGACAGTCGGGACCGAACGTTTGGGTTGCTTGCCAAAGGACATGAGTTGGGGAACGATATATACAGGTTTTTCTGTGGACTTCTGGTGTTTGATTAGAAAACTGATGGGGTCGATCTGAGCTTTGACAAAACGGCGGTAAAAGCCCTTTTTTTCGACCAGTGACATGAAGGCGCATTTTCCGTTCAGAAGTACCTGTGAAAAATAGCCATCGTGGTAAGGGTCTGGTTGCTTGAAGTGGAGCCTAAAAGAATCCGCAGCCGATAAAAAAATCCGCAGGGTTCTGGTAATGGGTTGAAGAATAAAGAACCGGTAGCCCAGC
This sequence comes from Deltaproteobacteria bacterium, assembly GCA_003647375.1. The sequence continues at coordinate 1,344 of QMMS01000494.1, read as the reverse complement.
CCTATTTCAGGCGCTGGAAGGCGATGGCCTGGATATCGGGTATGAAAGAACAGAAAGTCAAACTTGCTTTTGAATTTATTCAGGTAAACGATGGTGGCATTATCCGGAATATTGCGAATCACAGCCAATTGGTCATCATTGTCTTTGATGCCGGAAAAAAAGAGTCTGAGCAGCCACATGGAGGTTCTGCCCTTTTTTATAGGGAGATAGTTGAAAAAATGTTCGTGGGTGCCTCCCAGAGCCTTGTCGCGCCATGATCTGAACCGGGCTGCTATTCGGGTGGCAAAGCCTTGTTTTAAGGGTTTCATAACGATCCTGTCAGCACGTTGTGGGTAACCTTGAAAATTAACCACTAAAGCTAACAGAAGGGTTGTTTGTTTGCAATATTTTAAATTTAGGCTTGCGTTAAGAAAATGGGTATGATATCCACAAAAGATTGTTACTTAACAAAAATAGCCATTATAACTTATTGAAATAACATCGTTATGTGAAGGAGGCGGACTTTATGAAAACATTGATTGGTGGAGCGATAGCAGCTGTCTTGGGCCTGATTGGCCTTTCGGTATGGTTTGGCGCGTTTTTGCAGCTTTTGGCAGGCGCCCTGCCTATTATGTTGCTCCTCGGTGGCGGCTTAGCCCTCTACCTCGGATTTGACGAGCTTAAAGACACATGGAAGAAAGATGATTCCTCTTTTGGGGCCGAGGCTGCGCCCGATGACTCTGGAAAATATCAGCAGGAGATCGACGACCTTAAAAAAGAGATCGAAACGCTGAAAACAGAAGAATCCTGATTTAAAAATATCGATGAAAACAAGCGGCCTGTGGATCAGTGTTGATCTGCAGGCCGTTTTTTTTGTAATATGGCGTTTTGAAAAAATATGTGATCCGCCTCCCTGTCCAATGGTGAATCGGAACATATTTAGCACAACCAGTATAACGCACGCTTTGCCATAGCTGGCATTATCGGTCCTTGTTGGCTCTTGTTGCCAGCCTATCAGCCATTTCATTACCTTCATTTCCGGCATGACCCCGCACCTTTACAAATTTCAGATCCTTGAACTTTTTCATTAGGTTTTGAATCGATTTTACGATGTCCTGATTTTTTTTCGGTTTCCACCCCAGGGTGAGCAGGCCTAGCGCATAGCTACTGTCAGTATAGAACCGGACAGGCAGTTCCGGATTTTTAATTTCAGAGAGCCCTACACGGATGGCTTCGAGTTCGGCGATGTTGTTGGTGGCGATGCCGATGTATTGCGAAATCTCTTTCTCGTGCACACCGTATCGAAGAAAAATTCCGATGCCTGACGGACCGGGATTGCCTGATGAGGCTCCGTCGGTATAGACG
>QMMS01000493.1 GCA_003647375.1 Deltaproteobacteria bacterium | reverse complement strand
GTAGGATAATGCAGGCTTGTCTATTTCAGCATCCCGATAGCGCCCATGTTCTATAAAATAGGCTTTTTCCGATCTGGCAACTTCCAATCTATGCTTGTAGATTTTAATCGCCGCCTCGCACTCACCGGAATATAAATGACTGGTTGCCACGATATCGTGAAGCCTGTCTTCATTCGGGTAAAGCTTGGTCAACTTTAATGCAAAACGTATCGCTTCGGGATATTGCTGTGAACCTAGTAGTGTGAAAGCCTTTTCTATACGCTGGACAAGTTGTTCTTGCTCCTTTGCTCGAAGATATTCTGCCTGTTCCGTATCTTTAGCATGCATTGCGGCCTCATGTTTTCCCAAACAGCAATGCTTGTATTTTTTTCCAGAACCACAGGGGCAGGGTTCATTCCTGCCGATTTTATCAGATTTTACATCAATTAGCTCTGCCCTCTTCTGTTCAGCCTGAGATAGCAGATCATCACGCATCCGGAAAAGCTGTTCTCTGGTTAATCCGGCTTTTAAAGCTATAACATTCGGATCACCCCCCTGAAGAAGCTCCAAAACAGGTTCAAGCTCTGCTTCTGACATCACATCAAATTGTAACTTTCTGGAAATATTCATATAAACATCTCTTGCCCATAAGCTATTTTTGCGCGCTATATCTTTTTTGAAATGCAAAAATATGAGATCACAATAATTGGCAGCCACACAAGAATGCCGGCTCATGTGACTGCCAATGGAGGATACCCGTATGGCATTACACAGGTATCTTACCAAGAAATCTTCTATATCAACATAAGTTCCACTGGACATTCCCGAATCTTTGCCCAAAAAATCGGAAGTCATCAGGATTAAGGCTGTGGATTCCGTATTGATCAAACTTCAATAATCGATAAGATTCCGTTTCCTTTTGTTCTTCTACAATCTCATCGCATAGAGCGACCAAATTGTCTACTGCATTTACCTGAGTCTCAACGGTTGCCCGGACAATTGACATATTCGGATTCTCCGGATCTTTTTTAAAGCCGGCCAATATTACCTCTGTCATCCGATCATCGCCGACCGGCATTGGAAAAACCGCAACATAGATCTCTGTCACACGCTCAATCATATCTTTTTCTTTGTCAGGGCCTACCATTTTAACATTCCTTTAATTGGGCGGAAACATCAAATACTCTACCAGAAAAGGATATAACCCCAGGCACCATATATCGAGTACCTGGGGGTAAATTACAGAACTTACATGCCCACGACCTCTTTAATGTCCACAAGATGTATTAACGGTTTAGTCAGCATCGTAAACTCATCTTTTTCCGCATCGTAAACAGAGTTTACAAATACCTTTCCCCATTTATCTTCATCCATCTTCCGGAAATCAGAGCGGTAGTAGTACCCGGGCCATCTGGTTTCCTCACGGAATAGTTTATGCCGGGTATGGGCTTCAGCAATCTGGACCCGGTGGACGTTTTCCCAGCACCGCATTAATTCATGGAGATTTCTAGCAGCGAGCTTGAGAAGATCCTCTTTGAGGAGTTTCAGCAGATCAAGAGCGATATTCAGCGTGATCGCGCTGCAGGTGTACTGTGTACCCCAGCCGGCTACATATTCATCCATGATCTTGTTGAGACGGAATAGGGCCATTTTAGGGGTAATGTAATTCGGATTGACTTCCTCCACCGGAAGATCATACTTTTTCGTAGCCGTACCACCCAGGGTGGTGTAAGCTGTATGCTCTTCATAGTGCTTAAACGGAAGCGCAATCTGTTCTTTGAGCTTATCCACCTCTGCCGAATCAAATTCAGGCATTTCAGGGTTATCCACACAGTACTTTATAGCCGCTTTTGCTGCAATCCGCCCTTCGGTAAAAGAACCCGAAGAGAACTTGTGGCTTGACAGCCCGACCCCGTCACCGGCAGCAAACAGGCCTTTTACCGTGGTCATACGGTTGTAACCCCAGAAATACTCCTTCCTGGATTCTTCGGTTTGGATATCTTCAGGGCCACTGCACCATGCACCGGAAGCCCCAGAGTGGGAACCGATAAAGTAAGGCTCAGACGGCTGGATTTCGGAAGGTCCTTTCTCCGGGAATACATCCTTTGCAGCCCAGAGAATCGCCTGGCTGATGGTCATGTCGAGAAAATCCTCCCATGCCTCGGCCTCAAGTTTTTTCATTTCCTTTTTATACGCTTTTTCATCAGGCGCTCTATCTGCAATTTTGGCAATAGCCTTGTCGGTATGAATAAAGATGGGACCATCACCCTTCTGAAACATTTCAATCATCATCAGGTGGTTCCTGAGGCAAGTGGGAATCGGTTTAACTTCCCCATAGGGCGGCCAGTTGTGAAGTTCGCCCCCCTCAGCCAAACCTTCGGCCATGTAGTTGAAGCCGGTGGCTGAAGTTGCCGCCGCCTTGAATAGCAAGAACCATGCCCCAACCGGGCCATATGCATCCTTGTATCTTCCAGGAATGAAAACAACCTCCTGGGAAGTCATCTCGGCGCCGGCAGTAGTTGTCAGATAGGAGGTTGACCCTGCATTCCAGGGTGGATACCAGGCCCTACCCAAACCTTCTCCGGTTGACCGCGGCTTGAAAACGTGAACGGCACCGCCTGCACAGGCAAGGCAGGCCTTAAATTTAAATACATAGATTTCGGGATCTCTCACGCTGAACCCGATGGCGCCTGCCACTTTAGTTTTGTCGTTTTTGTCGAGTAAAAGCCGAACAACAAATACGCGTTCGATAACGTTGTCTATGCCAACAGCGTTCTTGGCGGCCTCAGCAAGGATGGCCTTGTAAGATTCGCCGTTGATCATAAGTTGCCACCGGCCTTCATGGACATAATTGCCCTCTCCATCTTTCCAGATAGGCAGTCCGTATCCCTCAAACATGTGGACCGATCCGTTGACGTGCCTGGAAATATCCATGACCAGATCATCACGGCAAAGACCCATAAGGTCTTGCCTGACATAGCTTAAGTAATCGGGAGGGGAATTTTCACCCTGATATTGATTGATGGCTGAAAGCCCCATTCCTACAGCACCGCTTCGTTCCATGGCGGCCTTGTCCACCACGGTAACTTTTATATTATTTTCTTTAGCCCAATGTGCGCCTTCCACAGCAGCGCCGCATCCCGCCATTCCTGGACCGATAATCAAAAAATCAGTCGTAACCTCGATCGTTTTGAAATCTTGCATAATTCGTCACCTCCTTTAGTCTCCAAGTGTCCAGAGCTTATCTTTTCTCAATGATGCCGGTTCGGTGAACAGGAGCTGATCATCCAAGGTTCCCGGGCCTACGCCAAAGCCACCATCCGGTTTAGCCCCCCCTTCTGGTGTTGTTCTAATAGGAAACTTGAACCGCTTGATCGTACCCCCTCTGAATTTGACAGTCCACATGATATCTTCTGAACCCCTCATTGGTACAACGCTTGCGCCGAGTGGTGTAAAATCAGCATAACCCCGTACCTCAACAGCTTGGGTTGGACAGATTTTTACACAATTATAACACTCCCAGCACAT
>QMMS01000492.1 GCA_003647375.1 Deltaproteobacteria bacterium | reverse complement strand
TCGGAAATGTTCATCTACTTAGACACAGAAACCACCGGGTCCGGCACTACAAACAGAATCTGTCAGGCCGCCTTCAAAACCGATGCCGGCACTACCATTTCCATTATAATATATGTAAAAACATATTGACGCGTTAATATATATGCAATAGTATATATAATATGAATTCAATATTAAAGCAGTTGAAAATAGCGAGGCAAGAAAAAGGGATGAAACAATCTGAGTTTGGCAACAAGCTTGGTTTGCCTCAAAGCCATATCTCCAAAATTGAACGGGGAGAAACCGATCCCCGCTTATCTACTGTTGTTGACATGGCCCGAATTGTTGACCGTGAATTAATACTTGTTCCCAGGAAGATGGCACCTGTCATCAGGCCAATGATAGAAGGCGGGCATGATCAGGAACCCATGTGGAAACCGGATGAAGTATGAAAGGTGAACTGGAAATATTATTGGGTGAAACCCGGGTAGGGACACTGACATTGCTTGAAGGTGATCGAACAATCTTTTCCTTCCGTGAAGATTACATCAACAAAGCCCGGAGACCTATACTTAGTCAAGCCTTTATCAATATGGCAGGTGAACTGATTACTGAGTTCAGGCCGACACGGACGAAACTACATCCCTTTTTCTCTAATCTCCTGCCCGAAGGCCATCTGAGGACCTACCTGGCGGAGCGCGGAGGTGTCAAACCGGAACGTGAATACATGCTGCTGCAGTTACTTGGTGATGACCTCGCCGGTGCAGTAAGGGTCAAACCAGATGATAACATTCGGCATGCGGTAAAAAGCGAAGGAGAAGCGGAAACAATTAAGGGAGAACAACCTTACAGGTTCTCTCTGGCAGGCGTACAGCTTAAATTTTCCGCCATATCGGAATTAAAGGGCGGATTGACCATCCCGGCAAAAGGTGTGGGGGGTGACTGGATTGTAAAACTACCTTCACAAAATTATACACATGTCCCGGAGAACGAATGGTCAATGCTCCACCTGGCCGGTGAAGCAGGCATCCCCGTGCCTGAAACCAATCTTGTACCACTGGACAAGATTAAGAATTTACCTGATTTAGGCATCTTTTCAGACAGGAATGCACTGGCAGTGAAAAGATTTGATAGAAAAGAAAATAGCTCACGCATCCATATCGAGGATTTTGCGCAAGTATATAGCCAATATCCGAAAGATAAATACGGGAAAGTCAGCTATCTGAATATCGCTAATATGTTGTGGACGCTGACAGGCGAAGAAGGCCTGGTTGACTTTATCCGACGCCTGGTTTTCACCATCATAATCGGCAATGGTGATATGCATCTGAAAAACTGGTCATTTGTCTATCACGATGGCATTACGCCTACGCTATCCCCCGCCTATGATTTTGTTTCAACAGTTCCATATATTCCGAAGGACAAATTGGCGCTGACATTATCGCACACAAAGAAATTCGAAGAAATCACCGAAGAACATTTCAAACAATTAGCGGAAAAAGCAGAACTCCCGACATTTCTCGTTGTGCAGACAGTGAGAGAGGCGATTGATACGGTGATATCCGCCTGGGAAACCCATCGTTTACACTATGAATTACCCAAAGAAATTATTGAACGTATCAATAAACATATAAGCAGGTTAAGTCTATAAGTACCTTTTATAGACTGGATCCGTAATGACCTCTCCCAAGATTAACAAAACAGGGAGGAAGGGACGAAATATGAAAAAGGCCCATGAATTGGATTCAGGTGATTTACGCTATTTCTGTGATCCGAAAATATTCAAGTTCAATAGTACGGCGGACATTGACCCACTGGATGAGGTCATCGGTCAGAAGCGTGCCGTCCAGGCCATCGAGTTTGGACTCAATATGAAGAACCCCGAGTACAACATTTTTGTAACGGGTATAGAGGGAACCGGAAAGTCGACTATCACCACCGACATCACCCGAAAACATGCCAAAAGCCTGCCGACGCCACACGATTGTTGTATGGTGAACAATTTTCAGGATCCCTATCGTCCGAAACCCCTGGTGGTTCCAGCCGGTAAAGGATCGATTCTCAGCCGACAGATGGACCGACTGATCAAGAGCCTGAAAAGCAAACTTCCCAAGGCATTTGAGGATACGTCATATCAGAAAAAGATCGGTATCATCCAGGACACCTATCAGAAAAAGGAGACCGAACACTTTTTAAAGCTGGATCAAACTGCGAAGAAAAAAAAATTAACGATCAAAAAAACAGAAGCAGGACTTCAGACCATTCCTTTAAAGGGTGGTAAACCCTTGACCCAGGAGGCGTTCCTGAAACTTTCAAAGAAAGTGCAGGAACAGATAGAAACTGTTGTGCAGGCATTCCAGGACAAAATTGAAACAGCCCTCAGGGAAGTCAGCAAGATTCGACAGGAGCAGATGAAAGCTGTTGAAGCGCTGATGACCGAGATAGCGTTGTCGGTGGTCAGTGAACAGATGGAATTTATCATGGAAACGTATGATGACTGCCCGGAAATAAAGACCTATCTTGAAGACGTCCGTGAGAACATTGTGGGGAACGCGAATGACTTTCTTCCGAGTCGGGAACCGGCTGATAAGGCTCAGACATTTTTGTTTTCAGAGACTGCGCCTGCCTTTAACCAATACAAGGTCAATGTTCTCGTGGACCGCAAAGATACCCTAGGCGCGCCCGTTATTTTCGAACCCAACCCGACGTATCAGAATGTCTTTGGCCATATCGAAAAAAGAACGCATATGGGAGGCATGACAACCGACTTCACCATGGTCAAAGCGGGCTCCCTTGTTCAAGCTGACGGCGGTTTCCTCATCATGGAAATCGAATCGCTGCTGATGTATCCCGTTGTGTGGGAGTCATTGAAAAGAGCATTGCGCAACAAACGTATTTTTATTGAGGATATGCCCGGCGGACAAGGCGTTGCGGCGTCTTCGCTTCGTCCCCAGCCGATTCCAACCGATGTGAAAGTTCTTCTACTCGGGGGATATGAGCCATTTCAGACTCTTCAGAACTATGATTCCAAATTCAACAAAATTTTCAAGGTCCGGGCCGATTTCGATTACGAAGTCGAACGGACGGATAAGACCATTCAGCAGTATGCACAGTTTGTGGCCAGGGTTTGCCAAGCGGAAACATTACTCCCGTTTTCTCCGAATGGTGTTGCAGCACTGGTGGAATTTGGTGAAAAGTATACATCCAACAAAAACAAGCTGTCCCTGAGATTTGGTGCAATTGTCGGCATTGTCAAGGAAGCCGATTACTGGGCACGCAAAGAAAATGCGATGCTTGTTTCCGAAAAACATGTCTTTAAAGCTTTTAACGAACACCGGTTTCGATATAACCTTTACGAGGAAAAGATTCATGAATCCTACAGCGACGGGACCGTTCTTATCGATGTGGAGGGAGCGGTTGTTGGGCAGGTGAACGGCCTGGCCGTCCACCAGATTGGAGACATTTCATTCGGCCGGCCATCCCGCATTACGGTTGAAACGTTTATGGGTAAAAAGGGACTCGTCAATATTGA
>QMMS01000491.1 GCA_003647375.1 Deltaproteobacteria bacterium | reverse complement strand
CGGCAAAATTTCAGACTGTGCATTTGAATAATTGACGGCGATGTATTCGGTGATCATCGGCTCCAGGGCTTTTTCCTTTTCCAGGGCCTTTAGGGCCGCTTCAATCTTGGCCGTCTTCAAATCAGCCTCAAACTTGAGCGTCTTAAGTGTGGCAATGCGGATAATGTTTCCCTCATCCATCATTCCCAACTGATTCATTCGCAGAACAAGATCCAGCACCTGGTCCCAGGGTACCGGTTTATCCAGGGTCAGGGTAACCCGCCCGGAAACATCCTTGTCGATGGCGAAGTTTTTGCCGCTGATTTCTTTCAAGATGCGAAAAACGTTTTTAACATCTGTCTCAAAAAAGTCGAGGGCGATCTTTTCGCCGGTATAGGTTTTTCGTTTTACATAAAAAGGACTGGTTTCCTCGGCCCCAGGCGCGACGGAAGTAGCCATGAAACCTTCCTGACTGGCGGCACCAATTGCCGTGGTCGGCTGGCTGAGCACTGTCCCGGTTTCAACGGCCATGTCATCCAAAGAGGTCTCCGCGAAAACTTTCTGCCATGGCGGCATATTGGCCTGTTCGAGTGGTTTCGGCGGAATGGTGGATGCCTCGAAATGGATCATGATCATGGTGTCGCTCTGCTCTACAAAATAGGGTACTGACTCACGCAATTCGATGGCAAACATGGTGTTGTTCTTCATTTCAGGCTTTTGGACCGGCGTGATTCTGTTGACGGCACTTTCGAACCTTGTGGTAATGAGGGGAAACCGTCGGTATTCAGGTAGATTGGTGTTCATCAACTGGAGATGTACCAGTGTGTCCGTTTTTTTCTTTATGGCATACGCTACAGGGAGTGTGGTTCCGATAATAATGGTGGATTTACCGGCCCTTTCGCCGGCAAAATCAATTCTGTTAACCCATGCCGGTACATTGACTTCGCTTTCTGGAGCCGTGCTTTGACTTTCCTGCGACTGGGTTCCCGACGCGGTTTGTTCGGCATCGGAAGAAACGTTCTGCGCAGTCGCGGATGCCACCGGTGCGACCTGGATAGAAGTGTCCATGGTCGTATCCTGAGCAGCTACCGGTTTTGTTGCCGCAGCATCAGTGGCGGGCATGGGTTCAGAATCCTTGCTGAACACGACTTTGATGCCGGTATCATTACGGACCACTTCGTAGGCCACATCTTTATTCATCAAAATTTCTACTCTCGAAGCCTTACCGTTAGCGGTCAACTCGGTCACCGTAACCAATTCGACGATCGAATTTTCGATACTTAGGTCTCGCTGAACCGTATCCAGCTCTGTTTCAGGGAAATAGAGAACAACGCTCAGGGGAACCGGCTTTTTAACGGATGTATAGGTCAGCAGCCGGTTGCCCTCGATATCCACATTAAACGACGCATCATTCTCCGTAATAGAGATGGCTTTGATCGTCTTAGGCTCCAGAGGCTTTGTAATGTCACTGTCTCTCGGTTTATCCTTGCCCGCACATCCGGACAAAATGGCTAAAAACGCCGATAAAACAATAAATATTACAATATTCCTGCTTACTTTTTTGTTTGACTTAGACATGTTATTCTTCTCCGGAAGGTTTCGGAAGTCTTAGTTCTCTGGTTTTGAGTGTTATCTCCCCGTGAAGGTTCTCAACTTCTTCTTCTACGATAACTCTGTCTTTCTGGACATCGATAACGGTTCCCTGGTTTACCCCTATGAAGGTGCCTTTGGTTATGATGTAGCCTTTGCCGCTAGATTCTTCTACCAGCGCTTTATTGCCCTGAGCTGATCTGACAATAGCCGTCAAGTTCAATTGACCCAAATCAATTCTTTCCAGCGGTGTTGTCGGCTTCCGTTTTTTTCGTTCTGTTTTTTTGGCTGCCGCCAAGGCGCCGCTTTTTTCTGCCTTCTCTTCCTTGATCAACGGAATAAAAGGATCAATTTTCCCCTTGGGGTCGTACCCGGTGGCCGCCTTGGCCAGAATGTTGTCCTGAACCAGATCCGGCGCTGCAGGAATCGACAGGTCATCACCTGTCCCCGTGCTTTCTTTTGCTTCAGGCTTCACTGCCGGGACCGCTGCGACAGGCGCCGGAGTCTCATTAACGCCTGTGCCTGCCTGTGGTTGGACAGCTATTTTTTTGCTCACAACCTTCTTGGGCTGCTGGGGTTCGTTCTTTTTATCCGTACAGCCATAAACAAGCAACAAGAAGCATATCAAACAGGTGATATTACGAATTTTATTAGTGTGTTTAAACATGGTCTTCGCTATCATTCCCTGAGTTAATTATTTCTTTTTTCTCTTCTTGCCTTTATCGCTTTTTGGGTCTGGCTCCACAAACCGGTATGTGACCGCAGTACAAGACGTGGTCAACTCGTTGGCGTCCTTTGCCGGCACCATGGCGATATCGGTGACACTTACAATTCTGGGCAACCCGGCAATCATGTCGAAAAAGACGGCCACATTATGGTAGTTTCCGGCAACCTTTATGGAAATTGGCACTTCCGCGTAAAATTCTTTTCTGACCTCAGGCTTGGGTGTAAACACCAAAATATCGAGCCCGGAGTCCTGGGCTGCCTGTGAAATGCCGTCTATCAGTGCCGGGATCTCTTTCTTGTCGGGCAGGGCCCGTTTGGCGATTTTAAATTTTGTTTCCGCGGCCTTCATCTGGCTGCGAAAAGAGTCGAGCTGCCGGGCATTTTTTTTGGCTTTTTTCAGTTTGATCTCTAAGTCCTTATACTTGACCTTGAGTATGCCGATCTCTTTCAGCTTCGGCATATAGGAAAAGTAAACGAATGCACCGACCAGAACGACCACCGTGCCTGCATAAATCAATATCCTTTGCAGCTTAGATAGGCGCTCTATCTTTTCGATGGCGGGAGCCAGAGATTTCAGTGAAATATTTAATTTTTTCATGATTTTTCAGGCTTTTTATCAGCAGCTTTCTGCGGTTGAATTTTAGCCATTTCGAAACTGAAGTCCTTCAGGTTCACGTTTTTTCCCTTGATAGTTTTGCGTTGCATCGACTTCAGGGTGACATTCGCGTAAGACCCTTCAAGGTTTTTCATGAAATCAGCGATTGTGCGCTCATCCATGGCGATCCCTTTAACGGAGATTTTGTTACCCTTCAGTGTAAAACTGGTAAACCACATCCTGTCTGACACGATAAGCCGGGTCATGGATTCCAGCAGCATCACCGCTTCCGTACGGCTGCCATCAAGGTTATTGATAACATCAATTTTTTGGTTAAGAATGGTGAGATTCTTTTTTATAGCGGCAATTTCCCGGTTAATTTTATTATATTTTGCCAGTTGGGCCGTGGTTTCTTCATTCCGCACCTTGTGCTGGTTGATCTGCCGGTTCAGATTGATGTTGTAATAAACAACCACGACGAAAAGAAAGGCAAACGAAAGCAAAAACACGGAAATCTGTCGCCGGACATTCTCTTTCTTGCGTGCTGCACGAAATGGCAGTAAATTGATTCGTATCATTTATCGCTCACTCTTCTAATAGCCAAGCCCATACAAATGGATGCCTGGGGTG
>QMMS01000490.1 GCA_003647375.1 Deltaproteobacteria bacterium | reverse complement strand
TTTGCGTAGCTCAGTCCACTTGAAATAATCTCTTATCTCGTAAGCAGCACGGTTAGCAATAGCGACCATCTGAAGAGAGTCCGGGTCGGATGCCGTGGTAAAACTGCCGCGCTCCAGAAATCCAGATTGGCTTAGGACGTTATTCAGTATGTTCTTGAGATCCATTGCTCACCTGTCAGAATGATATGTTCCAGTTCGGCGTTAGCCCTTGACTACTGTCGAGGCGTCCACCCGAGTATAGCCTTTTGGTAGCTTGGCCTTGGCCATCACCTTCACTGGTGGGAATGCTGGGTCCTTCGACATGACCTGCGTCGATGGGTCGATCTGGCGCAGACACAGTCTGGGCCGGGCCGGCTGTTTCGGTGTCGGCTTCTCGGCTGCTCTCGTGTTCGTGGACTTGCTCATTTGCTTGTTGCTCCTGCTTCAAAATACCGTTGATACGCCGGGCAGATGCCTGGACGTGCTCGAGGTGTGCGGGGACGGTGTTCGCCTCGCACAGTTTTGTGACCGTCAACATGCCGTAGTCGATCAGTTCTTGCTGTTCGTCGGGGGTTATCCCAGGGATTATATCAATCGATGGGGAGCCAACGTCGGCCCGGGTGTCCAGGAATATCTGGTACTCGTCCGGGTGCTTGGCGATATCTTCCTTCTGGGCCCTTGCGGGCGCCCAATCAGTTACCCCGGGCTGGGTGTACTTGACCATCAGGACGGTTGAATAGACCCGCTTGCCGGCAGCCTTGGACAGGTCTGTGTCCATCTTGGACTGCTCATAGAAGACCGTGTTCGGCTCCTCTGCCCTGCCCATTACCATACGCTCTAGCTGGGTGTTGGTATATTCCCTGCTGATGGTCCTTCTCCTATATGTTTGGGTGTATCCCCAGGTTGCCCTGGGGATACGGCAGGTCCTTAAGCAGAACCGTCGTTACCAATTACGCCTTGCAAGAATCGGGCATTGCAAGTCATATTTGCCATGGTCCAATTTGGGATCACGTCATAGTCAGCGTTTTCGATCTTACGCGCCTTCTCAGTCGTGAACCAGCGTTCCGGTGCTTTACGGAAACCGATGTGCTTCGTGTTTAAAAAGTACATCCTTCCGGCGCCGGTGTTGGTCAGGTCGGTTGCACACTGCGCGTCATACACTACCGGGGTACCAACGAACTCCAAGGTACGGAACCCTGCGTCTGCCAGTTTCGGTGATGTGTGACGGGCGTTCTCTTGCAGAGACTCCCAGTATGCGGCGAAGTAGTCGCCGTCCGCCATGATCAGGTTAGGCTGGTCAGATCCACGTGTGCAGGCCAGGTGCATAGCGTTCATCTTCGACAGGACGGTCGCAGGCGTAATAGCCGCCGTACCAAAATCGAAGTTGTTCTTCCACCAGGTTTCCACTGACGCATCGATACCCCCAACAGTGCCAACCCCGTCATCGGATACCAGCAAACGCAAACCACCGAACTCTTTGCCGCCCTCGCCTGTACCCAGGGAGTATACGGACAGCCCGGTCTTGTTACGCAGACCAGCGATGAGCGCGTCGATACGCGCCTCTGCCAAGCTAACTGCCTGCCATTTTTCGCGATTCATGATCTTCTCTTTACCAGAGATGAACGAGAAACCCCCAAGCTGTTTCCACTGGTAGACCGCGTTCGTGATCACTTCCTGAGAGGTGTCAATTGCGAACGTCTCGAAACCGTCATAGAACTGGGTTGCGAGTTCGTTGTACAACAGGGGTTCGTCCAACTGCCGACCACCACCTGCGTTCTTGATATTCCCTGTGTCTTCCAGGGTGCGGAGCAAACCATTATGGTTGGTGACATTGTCTGCCACCATCCGGTCACGGTTCCGTAGAGTGGTCGATACCAACTCTGTTACTGATACTGCCATGATTTCACCTCATGTGTGTTTATGCTACTGAGCGATCCAGTTTGTCGTACAGGTCGCTGATGCTGTCCGCGAGCGGCGCAGTGTCGTCGATCTTTACGTCAGATCCTGGCGTTTTACTTACAACTTCACGATTCGCTGCAGATGCCCTACGCACTTGCTCCTGTCGGGTCACGATGTCCTGTGCACTGCGTAGTGACGGGCTCATACTGCAGGCCATCTTATACGCCTGGCCGAGCTGGTCCTGGTAGGGCACTGGCTGTCCGTACTCGTCTGTACGGTCTACCAGGCCTCCGTTGATCAGTCCTGCCATCTGTGCCGACACCTGCTCTACATGAGGGTGGGTCGGTTTCCCGTTTCTCGTTTCACTAGCGAACTGTTGGATGTTGTTGCGAACATCCTGAGTCCTTGCATTGACTGCGCTCTGGTCCGCTTGCTGAACCCGGGTCTGCTCGTTCTGAGCGTTCGTGTTCAGTTGCTGTTCCATCCTGTCAATCTGTGCCTGTTGCCGCTTCTCTATCGGGGTGAGGTATGCGTTCGTATCCTCTTGCCCTGCGACCTGGCCATACGCGGTTGCCAGGTCTTTAGCGCCTTGTTCATTACCTACTCTGGCGAAGTGGGCGCTCCACTCCATTTGCCTGTTCAACGCCTGGATAGGATCTACCCCTGCGTGTTCAAAATTCTTCGAATGCCGGTTCATGATGTCCATCATGGGGTCCAGCTGTTTTCTCATCTGGGCCATTGCCTGGGTCTTTTCAGTGAACGACCTCTGCATAGGTTTGAACACCCTCTCCAGCATAACCTCCCTGGCTTCCGGCGGTAGCGCGTTGTACGCCTCTTTTATGTCATCAGGCCAGCGTTCGGGTGCCGCTTGATTATACCCCAATTCCTCTTCGTCTGTTTCCGTTGCTGAGTCGTCGACTACCTCGTCTTCTTCCGACCCTTCTGCTGCCGCCTCAACGACCTCTTCATCACCTTCCTCAAGTATCTCCACTTCCTCATGTTCTACCCCCGAGTCGTCTGCTTCGCCGGATGCTTCCATGCGGTCAAACTCCGCACCGAGTGCATCCTCAAGGTTCACGTCATCAGCTTGCTTTTCAGGTGCTGTGTCTTGGTCTTTCAATTTCATTTACTCCATCATTTGTTCGATCTTGGCCATGGTGCCGTCCTCTTTCATACGGGTCATCTGGGCGTCGGTCGGGGTTATGGCATCAATTGCCTCTTGAGATTTCTTGTTCGACTCGGCGTCGTCCAGGTGTGTCGGGGGCGGCCCGAGGTCCATCGCATTCAGCAGGCCGTGCCTCTTCATATAGTCTTTATTTTGCTTGTGCGAGGTGATAACCGTCCCATCGTGGTTGGCCTTGAAGCCCCCGTCGAGGAGGTGCCGGTCTTCCCATGCCACATAGGGCGCCTGTGTGTGGTAGTGCCTCATATAGGCGTTACAGCACATCGGGTGGTCCGCGTCTGCATGGTCCATGGGCAGGTGTACGTCAATAGCTATCGTGCCGCACTCACCGCATTTGAAATCGTGGATCATTCTCTGTTTATCTCCCGCGCTACCTCAGCCGTCAACGGTATTGTTCCGGGCCTTACCCTGGCGATGTTACCTCTTACCTTAGGCAGCGTAAACTTATCGACTGACATAACAGAGTTTG
>QMMS01000489.1 GCA_003647375.1 Deltaproteobacteria bacterium | reverse complement strand
TAGTTTTTTACTTCGAACCCTCAGCAACACAGGATCTGAAGTTCTCCGGCTTTCCCGGAGGGTAAACAATATGGCAAAATAGATACCATCCTTTGAATTCACCTGGGGGGATATCCAGAAAGTGGCGCTATCGCTATGATATTGACTATTATTACAACTTATTATCTCTACTTTGCCATATTGTTTATGCAACCATAGGGTTTATCCTGCAATCCCATAATCTATCACTTCCCCTGATTAATTGCCGGATAGTTGTGTTATCCTTGAATCGGGATTGTTTGATATCTGTGCTTTATAATTCATTTTAGCAACAGATTCAGAATTTGTGGAATGTTTTATAAATTTGTATTGACGATTATACTCCACAAGCATGCTGCTACTGATCGCAGGCGTCCGTGGCAATACAATCAGTCGGTCCTTGCTGACTGTGTTGAGATTATCGGCCCCATGTATCAGAAATTGGGCGCCATGCTTATCAAGGACTGCATTGGTGATAATGTAGGGCGTCTCAACAACCTCTGACACATACCTGATTGACTCCACGATCTCTTTTCTGAATTCCCATGTCAGCAGTGGAATGTGCCCTTTGTATTTCTCTATGTCCGCGTCGCTTGAAAGCCCAACCACTACATTCCCGTATTTTACGGCTTTCCTGAGAAGTCTTATATGACCGTGATGTAACAAAGTGACTGACATATCAACTATTACACGTGTGCTCATTATTTAGTTCCTTGCATGCTGTTGAAATATTAAATTATATTGAAACTTCAATATATTTAGAACTGGCCAACCTGGTCGGCCATACAGTCCCGAACTTGATCAATCGCCTTAAAATAATAATTAGATGGAAGCGACTTTTCTACTACCACTGTGAATACAACACCGTGAATCTAAGGTGTTGTATGCGTATCTGAAATGATTTCTCGAAATCTGCGGGAAAACAATATTTCTGCGCTTACTTTAAGGCTTAACGGGAGCCGTGGAAAAAGGTGCAGTGAACACCGAGGGGGACTCTATTAAAGTGGTTGGATGCGCAAGATTTAAAGATCTTTCCAATCGTTTTGGGAATTGAGCTAATGAAAGGGATAATCCTTTTCGTCGTTTAATTTTTCTCCCATTTTGTCCTTTTGGTCTTTATGGCGATATAACACTATTCCGTGTTTTTGTTTGAAACCCTTTAACATTACCAGCAAAGAGCAATCAGAGTCAATAAGATTCGAGATGGTGGCTTTCAGCTGGGACTGTTAAATCTTGATTTATTCCCTGTAAATGCGTTCCTTCTCAGACAGCGTTTTGGTCCTGCCATTGACGATGTCCAGGTTGGTTATGGCCACATCTCGGCGTAATTTCAGTCTGTAAACCCCAACTATGGGGCAAACAATGCATGCCATTCCATAAACCTGTCCACTTGCGCGACGCCATGGTTTTTCAGCTCGATCATTATCTGGTCCATGGATTTTTCGCGGGCAGGTGAAGTGCCGTTCTTGGAATAGAACTTGTCGGCATAGCAGATGATTTTTTCTTCTAAACTTTTGTACTGATCATTTGGTCAAGTTCAGTTAAAAAAATGTTGCCTCATTAAAATTCATTCAAGATCCAGGTATTAGGCTTTGCCGGCGAGTAGTACACCTTCTATGAACGGGTCGATGTCGCCGTCCAGCACGGCATTGACATTACCGATGTCCAGGCTGATGCGGTGGTCTTTGACCATCTGGTAGGGATGCAGCACATACGAACGGATCTGGCTTCCCCAGGCAATTTCCTCTTTGTTGTCGTGCATCTCCTGCATCTTTTCGTCCTGTTTCTGCTTTTCAGCTTGGTAGATGCGGGCTTTGAGCACTTTCATGGCCATGTCTTTGTTGCGATGCTGGGATTTTTCCTGCTGGCACTGTACGACGATTCCCGTGGGCATGTGGGTGATGCGCACGGCACTGCTGGTTTTGTTGACATGCTGTCCGCCTGCGCCGCTGGCCCGGTAAACATCGATGCGCAGGTCTTTTTCCTCAATGTCGACTTCGATGCTGGTGTCCAGTTCAGGATAAACAAAAACGGAAGCAAAAGAGGTGTGGCGCTTTCCACTGGCATTGAAAGGCGATATGCGCACCAGCCTGTGGACGCCGATTTCTGATTTCAGGTAGCCGTAGACGTATGCCCCGGCGGCGGTGAAGGTGACGCTTTTGATGCCCGCTTCATCGCCCGGTTGGTAGTCGATGACGCTGACCTTGAAGCCTTTGCGCTCCACCCAGCGGATGTACATCCTGAAGAGCATTTCCGCCCAGTCCTGGGCCTCGGTCCCGCCGGCACCGGAATTTATGGAAATGATAGCATCGTTGGCATCGTCTTCCCCGTCCAGCATGATGGTGAGCGAGAGGGCTTTAATATGTTTATCCAGCAGAAGGACATCGTTTTCGACTTCCTGGATCGTGGCTGCGTCCTCTTCCTCCATGGCCAGGTCCAGCATGATTTTGTTGTCTTCCAACTGTGAGCACAGTTTCTGGTAGGATTCTACTTTAAGCGTTAAGGCGGTGCGCTCCTTTAATATTCCGGTGGTTTCTTCGGGTGTGTCCCAGAAAGATTTCTGGGACATGATGCCTTCAATTTCCCTGAGTCTGTTTTTCTTGGCATCTATGTCAAAGATACCCCTTCAGATCTTCAAGTTTTTGTTCGAGATCTTTGAGGGTTTGTTTCAATTCCAATGACATGGTTCAGTCTCCTATGATGCTTTCGGCTTTCCAATTTTAGTGTAAACCAGCATAAACAAGAATAATACCACACAGATCAGGGAAAACCAATCCCCAAAACGGGTATAAAGGGAGGGGATGCGTATCAGGGGAACCTGCCTCGTGAGGGCAGCCTCTTTGAAAATAGGCGAGGCTGCAATGATTTTCCCTGTGGGATCCACAAATCCGCTGATGCCGGTGTTGGCCGACCTGGCCAGGGCACGCCTGTTTTCAACGGCCCTGAATACAGCCATGGAAAAATGCTGATAGGGGGCGCTGGTCCTGCCGTACCAGGCGTCATTGGTGATGTTGACCAGCAGATCGGCCCCATTGCGGGTAGCCTCCCGTGAAAGATAGGGAAAAATCAGCTCATAGCAGATGAGCATACCGATGCGATGTTCCCCCCATTCCAGGTTGGCCCCCTTTTCGCCGGCGGAAAAATCCCCCACCTGCGCCACCAGTTTGCCCAGAAAGGGCAGCCATTTCTTGAAGGGTACATATTCACCGAACGGCACCAGGTGGGCCTTGTCGTAAGTGCCCGAGATATTCCTGTGGCCGGCTTCTAACAGAAAGGCCCGGTTGTGGTACGCCACACGGCTTTCCCTGCGGACAAACGCCGGACTGCTGATGATATAATCTGCATCGGTTGATTGGATCCCTTTGAGAACCCGCTTGGTAAGGGGGGCATTGTGGCCAAAATAAAACGGCATAGCCGTCTCGGGCCAGACAACCAGGTGCGGATCGTCCTCGGCTTCCTGCCGGGAGAGTGCTGTGTAGCGGTCGATGGTGGCGAGTTGAAAGGCAGGGTTCC
>QMMS01000488.1 GCA_003647375.1 Deltaproteobacteria bacterium | reverse complement strand
TTTAAAAAATGCCACGGCATATGCTGAAAATCTTGTTCAAACCTCCTTGAAAGCGTTGCAATATTTTGATAACAAGGCAGATCCACTGCGTGCCATCGCCCGGTATATTATTGACCGAAACGAATGAACGTCGAACATCGAATTCTGTATTCTGATTTCTAATTTAGGAGATATCATCCATTTGAACTTACTTGATAAAATATCTTCTCCGCATGATCTGAAAAGCCTTTCCCGAAACGAGTTAAAATTATTGTCAGGAGAAATTCGAAAACGGATCGTTGATGTCGTATCCCAAAAAGGTGGTCATCTCGCCTCCAGCTTGGGCGCTGTTGAGCTAACCGTTGCCCTCCATTACGTGTTTGACACACCCAAAGATAAAATCATCTGGGATGTCGGACACCAGGCATATGCACATAAAATCCTCACCGGGCGAAATGATAAATTCGAAACGATTCGACAGTTTGGCGGCCTTTCGGGATTTACCCGAAGAAACGAAAGCCCTTATGACACCTTTACAACCGGCCATAGCAGCACATCCATCTCGGCAGGTCTCGGAATTGCTTCTGCTAAATACCTCAAAAATGAAAGATCCGAAGTGGTTGCCGTCATTGGCGACGGTTCCATGACCGCGGGCCTGGCCTTCGAAGCCCTTAATCAGGCTGGTGACTCACACAAAGACAAAGATCTAATCGTAATCCTGAACGACAACGAGATGTCCATATCCAAGAATGTGGGAGCCCTCTCCTCCCTGCTGAGCCGGACGTTTTCCGGTAAGCGACTGCAGGACTGGCGTAAAGAGTTCGGTGTCTTTCTGAAATCACTCCCCAGGTTCGGTGACGGCATATATCAGTTTGCCAAACGCTCAGAGGATTCCTTCAAGACCTTTGTAACTCCCGGTATGCTCTTCGAAGCCTTCAATTTCGAATACTTCGGCCCCATCAACGGCCATAACATCGATCACCTTATCGATATCCTGGATAACATCCGTTTTCGTAATGAGCCGATCCTGCTGCATGTGGTAACAACCAAAGGCAAGGGGTATCTGCCGGCGGAAAAAAACCCGGTCTATTTCCATGGATGTGGCAGCTTTGATATCGAAACCGGCACATGCGCACCTTCCGATATCGACATTCCCTCCTATACGAACGTTTTCGGTCGCACCATGCTGGCGCTTGCAGAACTGGACGAGAAGGTCCTGGCTGTCACGGCGGCCATGCCGGAAGGTACCGGTTTAGCAGCGTTTTCAGATAAATTTCCAGATCGTTTCTTCGACGTGGGCATCGCTGAACAGCATGGCGTCACGTTTGCAGCAGGATTGGCAACCGAGGGATTCAAACCGGTGGTAGCCATATATTCCACATTCCTCCAGCGGGCATTCGACCAGGTACTGCATGACGTCTGCCTGGAATCCCTTCATGTGGTGTTTGCCATTGACAGAGGGGGTATCGTTGGAGAGGATGGCCCCACCCACCAGGGGGTTTTTGATTACGCTTACTTAAGATGTTTGCCCAACATGGTTATCATGGCACCCAAGGACGAGGACGAGCTCCGCCATATGCTCAAAACGGCCATATCCCATGACGGACCCATCGCACTCCGGTATCCCCGTGGGGTCGGTGTGGGTGCTTCCCTGGCTTCACCCCTTTCCAGGCTTCCCATTGGCAAAGGGGAGGTTCTGAAGCAAGGCGATGATCTGCTGATCCTTGCCGTGGGAAGCAGCGTCAACGAGTCGCTGTCAGCCCATACGCAACTAAAGGCCGAAGGCATCAAGGCAACGGTGGTCAACTGCCGCTTCATCAAACCATTGGACACGAAATTGATAGCGGGTCTCGCCAAGCGCATTAAGAAAATCATCACTGTCGAAGAAAATGTGCTCCACGGCGGTTTTGGCAGTGCCGTTCTAGAATGCTTGAACAATCAGGATATAGTCAATGTCCGGGTCAAACGAATCGGTATTGCTGATACCTTTGTGGAACATGGTTCACAAAAGCAATTACGATCAACCTATGGTGTGGATGCCACCGCTATTGTTAATACAGCCAGAAAACTGATAGGCTGTTAACGGCCTATAGCCTAAAAGCCAAATTGTCTCCCATGTCCCATCACCTATGAGCCATAGCTTGCGAGCTGTGAGATCTTTGAAAAAACTCAATACAGTTATCAATAAAGCCCAAGTTACATAACGAACAGAGGTCTTCGGGGATTCGTTTTAAAGTCGGGCAACTGTTTGAGCTCGTTAGGCTCCGTTAGGGCCGCCGCTTTACTACAATGATCACAGACATATAACTGTTCACCATCATTAAACTTATTTTAATGAAACTGGCAGCGGCGGGTCTTACGAAGCCTTATGAGCGAGTTTTGACCGACTTTAAAACGAATCCCCGAAGACCGGCAAACACCAGAACTTGAGTTTTTTGGATAACTAGCAAACTCAATTTCGTTAGAATCATGCCGACCACAAAAAAAAGACTCGACATATCCCTTCTCGATAAAAAACTCGCACCCACCCGGCAGCGTGCCCAGGCCCTAATTCTGGCAGGCAAGATACTCGTCAACCAGGAACCCATAACCAAGTCTGGAACCCGGATTTCTGAGAGTGACGTTATCGTCGTCAAGGGGACCGATATGCCTTATGTCAGTCGCGGGGGCATCAAACTGGCGGAGGCACTGACGCAATTCCAGATAGATGCTTCGGGCCGGCATTGCATGGACATCGGCGCCTCCAGCGGCGGTTTTACAGACTGTCTTCTTCAGAATGGTGCGGCACATGTGGTTGCAGTAGATGTCGGATATGGACAGATTGCCTGGAAACTGCGACAGGACCCAAGGGTTACTATTCTGGAAAGAACCAACATCCGGTACCTGACGGTTGAAAAGGTTCCATTTCCAGTCGATCTGGCAGTCATCGATGTCTCTTTTATCTCTTTAAAAATTGTCGTACCGGTTATTCGAAATTTTCTAAAAGTCGATGCCACCGTGGTAACTCTCATCAAGCCTCAGTTCGAAGTAGGCAGGGATCGCGTCGGCAAGGGCGGTGTCGTGAAAAACCCCGCACTGCATGAAGAGGTCATTCAATCCCTATCGCAATTCTTTGAAACAGGCGGGTTCCGGGTTTATGGCGTCATCCCCTCCCCCATTACCGGGCCCAAGGGAAACAAAGAATTTCTTTGTCACATGAAAATAAAATCGTGAAACGATTTTATTTGACGCGACGTTGTCGCTTATATCCTTGTGAAATGTCTGGACTGATATCTTGAGGTCGTTTTTTTAGGGGTTACACTTGATTTTTTTATCCATACCATATAATGATCCTTATTTTCAGATCATCGTTAAAAGAGATGATCTGAAAATAAGAATTTAGTTTTTATCCCACCATAGAACAAAAGAGCGAACCTAAAGCGACGCAGTCGCGTCAAATAAAATCGTGGAACGATTTTATTAAGGGAGGAGTATAGATGAGCGAAGCATTAGATGAATTGAGAAACATAGTCTTTTTAGCTCATGGCGGCGCCGGGAAAACATCTCTGGCGGAAGCCATACTGTTCAAAGCCGGTATCACCAATCG
>QMMS01000487.1 GCA_003647375.1 Deltaproteobacteria bacterium | reverse complement strand
CGAACTCGAACGGCACTAGCATACCACCGCTGCCGTTACGTGATAACGAGTCGGTCAGTGCCTGTGCCATATCTTCTAGCGTACTATTAGCCCAACCGGACTCTATCAAAGTGGCGGGTAATACAGGATTACCTGCGACCAGTGTAAACGTACCATCATATGCTCTTGGCATTAGTTATCCCCTTGTTCATCATTATTAGCTATCGCTGTCGCTTTGACCAGACGCCTCTTACCCTCAGATATTCTATTTAGTGCGTTCATAACCTCTGCTTCGCTCGTGGCTTCTTTTAGCAGGTTATCACTGAACAACAAGGACGGGTCAGCCATGAGTTTGTTCACCAAGGCTATGGATTCTTTAGTTTCCTTGCCCTTGAAGTTCATCTGCCCCAAGGCTATACGTTTAAGCACCCCTGTAAGGACTAACGCGCTGCCTACTGGACTCTGCCTTGCGGTTTCAGAACCTAGTGCAGAAGCAGCGAAGTTACGCCATGCAGACATCTTAGCCGATAACAAGTTCGTTGCTTTACCACCCTTTCTTCTCTCACCGAGGAAGGTACGGTCAAGTATCTCCTCTAGTGCGTCAACCTCGCTGCGTGTAAACAGACCTGAGTCAATGAGAGTCTTCTGAGTGTTAGGGTTGCTCAAAGAGTCTAACATCTTACGGTTGACCACGTCCCCTGCCATTGACTTACCCGTGTTTTTAGCCATAAGCTGATTCACGAAGTTGCGTTTGAACTTATCCTTAGCGCCATCCACCTTAGATATCTCAGCTATAAAATCCTTCGTCTCCCTGACACCGAAGTCATTATCGACAGATAGGATTTTGTTAATCGTATCGTTGGGGCTGTTCACGGCTTGAGCCAATTTGGTCTTGTTGAGCGCGGTCGCCCCTTTTTCTTTAGCTTCCGCCGCCTTTGTATCCGCAGCAGCTTTCCGTCTCGCAGCCGATTGGGGTAGCGCTCGTACTCTTTCCTTCTCTAGTTTACCTAGCGCTTGCCCTTCAGCCTTATCCGCAGCCTTCAACTCTCTATTAGCTGATTTGATACCTTTATCAACTGCGGTAATCGCATCATCAGTAGTGCCTAACGTCTTCAGGTTCTTTTCAAGCTCAGGGTAACGTCTCAGAATCTCAGAGTGGGTGTCCAACAGTTCCTGCTTAAAGACGCCCTTATAATTACCTAAAGCATCGGCTGCTATAGCCTGCTGCACCACTTCATCGGCTTCGGGTGCGCCCTTGACTAGTTCTTCTAGGTTCTTACGCAGGGTAGCCCCGCTAGAGCCTGTTAGAATACCGTCCAACACCTCGGCTGACTTGTCACCTGCCTTCTTAATCTTTGATTGCAGGGTCGGGTTTCTGAAGGTGTCAAAAAATTCTTTTGATGCGCTCACGGCATTCTCATAATCCTTACCCGTTACACCCCTCGCCTTCAGGCTTTCTTCAACCTGTTTGGAGTGCTTAGCCATAATAGCATCGACTTCAGAGAAACTCTTGCCCTGCTGTGCTAGGTTAGAAGTCTGCTTCTTAACCATAGAGATGTAGGTGGCTAAACTGTCCGGAGATATTTTACCCTTCTTAGTGGCGTCCTTTAAGAATTTCAAAGGTTCGTTATACGCCTTCTCGACAAGTTTAATCTTCTCAGGGCTGACATTATCTTTAAACTTTTTATTAGCCTTGGCGAGAACACTCGTAGGAATATCTTGATTAGCACGGTAGGCTTCCCAAAGAGTATCAACGGGGGCTTTACCGAGCTTTTCAGCTTTGCCTGTTAGCTCTACAAGGGCGCTAGAGGCATCTGCCTTACTAGGACTACCCTTTGGGTATATCAACTCAGATAATGCGTCACGTTTAAATTGTAGCGCTGCTCTGCCCTGTTCTAACTGGTTAGTCATAAGGGTGCGGTCTTTCACATCAGTACCTGCTTTGCGTAGCGCATCCTCTAACCGAGCTATACCCCTCTCGTACTCAGATATCTCTCGTGTGAGTTCGTTTTTGTTAGCTAGAAGCGCGGTTGCTTCCTCAGCATCTAAACCTGCAAGTCTCTTCTCAAATTCTGGGCGCATGACATCACTGAACTCGTCACCTGTGACTCCACCCCTCTCGTTTATACGCTCTATGGTATCTTGGTTGTAACCTCTATCAGCCTCGCGTATAGCATCAGTTGTATGGGGGTCACTCACGGCGCGGTTCTCTAGGTTGAACATGCCCGCGTCATCTGTCAATGCAGCCAATGTACCCTGCTCCCCTGCGCCTACTTTGGCTTTGGCGTTAGTCAGAAGTTGTTCTAGCGCCTTACCTTCGGCACTGGCGTTGCCGCCTATTGATTCTAGAGCCTGTTATAACGTCCTTTCACTGGTCATGTCTAGCGTTCGCTTGTTACGTATCGCCGAGGCTATCTGATACACTGATGTACCAAAGCCACCTAACATCTCGTAGAGGCTGCTCTCAGGGTCGTCAAATAGCGTACCTAAGCCCGCCATTGTACCCACGACAACATCAGGGTTCACTTTACGCACACCCCTGCCTATTAAATCAGTACCTTTGCGTAGAATACTAGGGTTCTTAGCTTCAGATGTAACCCTGCGAACTACATCACCCGCTGCATCGACCGCTTTTAGAGCTTTATTGGGTGCGCTCATAGGTATACCCCACTCACCACCCGTAAAGAATAAATCGTTTGCTGCTGACTCACCTTTAGGTGTAACCCGTTGAGCACCTTCTTTGTAAATTCCACCCGTAAGCGGGTCTAGAAATTCGCTCGGTGCGATATCCATGAAGTCTAGGTCTGAGTCAACGAAATCAGAACCCATTTGTGCAACTGCCCAAGGGAAATCTATCAATCCTTCCGTGCCAGATACAACACCTGCGGCTGCGCTGTGCGCCAGTTCACCAACTCTACCGCCTTCTATTGCGTCCTGTACACCTTTTACACCTTGTACGGCATATTCGGCTGCACCACGTACCGCACCACCCACGGACTCCATAACTGTCCGGTCGGGGGTACTCTCAGCCGCCATATTATCTAGCTGTTGCTGAAACGCGGCGGCACTCTTGGCGTCACCTGCGTTTACCGCCTGTGTGAAGTACCTCTTGAGTTCTATCTCGGTGGCTTCCACTACGTATCACTCCCTTTCCTGTATTTGGCTAAGGCATCCTGATAATCTTGCTCTTCCTGCTGCGCCTGTGGCGTCATAGTATCATCAACCTGTGGTGTGGTTGGGTTCTTAAAGAAATCATTGACTACGTTACCTGCACTGGTCATAGGGCTTTTAGATATGCGTTCTCGCTCTTGCGCTCTCGCACCTCTTAGCCTTTTACGGAATCTAGCTTCAAAGACGCTAGACAGTTCAGGGTGTTTACCCTTGTTTATGGCGGCTACCATGCGCGGGATATATTCATCATCGAACCAGTCTAGCCATACTGTAACTTCATCGGACACATCAGGCATTGTACTGGATGCGACTTCAAAGTCGAAATCAGTAGGTTTAGAACCAAGAGTTTGCAGTACCGGAGCAGTAGAGTTAACCGATAGTCTCTTGAGCTGACGTTGCAGCGACTGAACCTCTGGCAT
>QMMS01000486.1 GCA_003647375.1 Deltaproteobacteria bacterium | reverse complement strand
GGGAACATTACACCATATGGCTGTTTTTTAGATATTCAAAGAGGCATTACGAATTGAAGAAATGAACTCATAAACAGACTATATATGCCTCGAGAAATTCTTGTATCCAGACCGGACCACTAAAGATAAAATTATCCCAAAAAATATTACTACGGAAGTTAAATACCTTACGGTTGTCATTCCCGCGAAGGCGGGAATCCAGAAAGGTACTGAATGCCGGATCAAGTCCGGCATGACGGTGTTTAGCTATTTAGTCGCCGGGTTAATAACAGCAAATAAAAGCACATACTCTCGAGAGAAGGAAAACATATGAAAGCAATCATTCTGGCTGGCGGATTTGGCACCCGGCTATCAGAAGAAACAACCATGCGACCAAAGCCAATGGTTGAAATCGGAGGTAAACCGATACTTTGGCATATCATGAATATTTATTCACATTTTGGGATCCGAGAATTTATCATTGCGCTTGGCTATAAAGGTGAGATTTTAAAAGAATATTTTTTAAATTTCTATGCCATCAACAACGATATTTCTATAGATCTGTCAAACGGAGACATAAATATACATGATGGTAAGCAACCCGATTGGAAAGTTCACCTTATTGATACCGGTTTGCACACCAAAACAGGAGGTAGACTCAAGAGGTTGGAAAATTGGATTGAAAAAGATGAGACCTTTATGTTCACCTATGGAGACGGTGTTGGTAATATAGATATCGAAAAATTACTCGAATTCCATCATTCGCATGGAAAATTGGCAACAGTAACCACCGTTAGGACACCGGCTCGTTTCGGAAGGATATCGTTTGGCGGAGATCAGGTAAAGCAATTTTATGAAAAATCTCAAGAAGCAGAAGGCTGGATAAACGGAGGCTTTTTTGTACTGAATAAAAAAGTCATTGATTACATTCAAAATGACGAATCAGTTTGGGAACAAGAACCCATAAAAAAACTAGCAAAATCCGGACAACTCATGGGCTATAAGCACGATGGGTATTGGTCTTGTATGGACACATTAAAGGAAAAGAACATACTAGAGGATTTGTGGGATTCAAATAAGGCGCCATGGAAGGTATGGGGATGAAACTTAGTTTTTGGCCGAATAAGAAAGTGTTAATTACCGGGCATACAGGTTTTAAGGGTAGTTGGTTGTCCTTGTGGCTCTTAAAGTTAGGTGCTGAACCCATAGGCTTTGCGTTGGATCCACCAACACAGCCAAGTTTTTTTGAAGATGCGGACATTGCATCTGATATGATATCAATCAAGGGGGATGTGCGTGACCTTAGGCAGCTTGAAGATACCATTAAAACCTATCGACCGGAGATCGTCATTCATATGGCCGCCCAGTCACTTGTTCGCTATTCTTATGAAAATCCACTCGAAACATATTCGACGAACATTATCGGTACGGGAGTTGTTCTCGAGGCTGTTCGTAAAACAGATTTCATTAAAGCGGTTCTGATTATAACCAGTGATAAATGCTACAATAACAATGAATGGATTTGGGGATACCGCGAATCGGATCCAATGGGGGGATATGATCCTTACTCAAGCAGCAAGGGTTGTGCAGAGTTAATTACATCGGCATATCGAGATTCTTATTTCTCAACCGATAAATATAAAGAACATGGAGTAGTCGTTGCCAGTGCCAGGGCAGGAAATGTAATTGGTGGTGGCGATTGGGCTGATGACCGCCTGATACCGGATATTATGAAGAGTATTCTCAAGAATGATGGGGTAAAAATAAGAAATCCCGAGGCAATTCGCCCTTGGCAGCATGTATTGGAGCCTCTTTTTGGATACTTAACTCTCTCTCAAAAGATGTATGAAAATGGTGTTGAGTATTCGGGGGGATGGAATTTCGGCCCTGAATATTCAGACTGTAAATCGGTAGACTGGATTACAAATGAAATAGGTCACTATTGGGGTGAAAGATTTAAGTGCTCCATTGATAAGCAAAACATTCATCCTCATGAAGCAAACTTTTTGATGTTGGATTGCAGCAAGGCTAAAAGACGCTTGGGATGGCATCCCCACCTTGATTTGAAAACCACTTTAGAATGGGTGAATGAGTGGTATATGGGTTATTCTCGTAGCATAGAAAGTGCACATGAGATAGCTGATTATCAGATTTCACGTTATACGGAGATGTTGAAATGAATGAGCTCTCATGTCGTTTCTGTAACAATAGATTGTCGTATACATTTTTAGACTTAGGGATGTCACCGCTATCTAATGCATATGTAACTCAAGAAAATTCTCAACAAGCGGAGCCTTTTTATCCCCTCCACGCTTATGTTTGCGATAATTGTTTTTTGGTTCAGCTTCCTCAGGTTCAAACATCTGAAAATATCTTTTCAGATTATGCATACTTCTCATCCTTTTCTGATTCATGGCTATCGCACTCAGAAAAATATGTAGAAATGATTGTTCGACGTTTTCAGTTCCATGATAAAAACCTGGTTATTGAAATCGCAAGCAATGATGGCTATTTGCTTCAATATTTCCAGAAATATGCTATCCCGGTTCTTGGGATTGAGCCTGCCAAGAATGTTGCTAAAGAAGCCATAGAATCCGGGATTCCTACCCTTACCGAATTTTTCGGTGAGAAACTGGCCCTTCAATTATCAAAAAAAGGGAAAAAAGCGGATCTTCTGATCGGCAATAACGTATTGGCGCATGTACCGGATTTAAATGATTTTGTTAAAGGAATGAAAATCATCTTAAACCCCGATGGCATTATAACCATAGAATTCCCGCATTTGATGCGGTTGATGAAAGAAAATCAGTTCGACACAATTTACCATGAGCATTTTTCCTACTTTTCGTTTATCAGTGTCAATCGTATTTTCAACGAACATGGATTGAAAATATTCGACGTGGATGAACTATCGACCCACGGTGGTTCCTTGCGGCTTTATGCGTGCCATATAGAGAACACCGATAGAAAAATCGGACAACGGGTCGATGCATTACATCAGAAGGAAGGCGCAGCCGGCTATGATAGGCTGTCGCATTATTTGACCTTTGCATCAAAGGTTAACGAAACCAAGCGGGGTATCTTATCGTTTTTAATCGAACAAAAGCGACAGGGGAAATCACTGGTTGGATATGGCGCACCGGCCAAAGGAAACACCCTTTTGAATTACTGTGGTATACGAAACGACTTCATCGACTACACGGTGGATCGAAGTCCGCATAAACAGAACCTGTTTTTGCCGGGCACCCATATCCCCATTTTTCACCCGGATAAAATTGAAGAGACTCGACCTGACTACCTCATTATTATGCCGTGGAACCTTAAGGATGAGATTGTCGATCAGATGGCATTTATTAGAGAATGGGGAGGTCAATTCGTCACATTCATCCCCGAGGTGAAAAAATATTCATGATTTTCAACGAAACGAAACTAAAAGGCGCCTTTATCATTGAGCTGGAGAAACGGGACGATGAACGTGGTTTTTTTGCTCGATCCTTTTGCACTCGCGAATTCGAGACGCACGCAATCAACCCGCGCGTGGTTCAATGCAATATCTCATTCAACAAAAAGAAAGGAACGCTTCGGGGACTTCAT
>QMMS01000485.1 GCA_003647375.1 Deltaproteobacteria bacterium | reverse complement strand
ATTCCGTTAAAATGCATCGAAACCATGGTTCTAAGGCCTTCTAAAAAGATTCCTGACCCCTTTAATTCTTTCGGCCCGCCTCGCCTCGCCTCGAGGTACTTGTTGAACTTGGCCTTCTGCTCCGGGGTGCAGATGGCGCGGACGGCGTCGAAGATCTTCTTGCGGAGAGGCTGGGCGGCCCAATGCGCGGCCTTCTTGTCGTTGGCGGCATGGATGGTCGCGTCCGCTTCCTCCGCGTGCGGCCTGAAGGACTTGTAGACCGCCCGGACTTTCTTGATCTGCTCGTCGGACATCCCCACCTTCTTTTTCAAGACGGGAATGGCGACCATGCCGAGGGGCAGCTCTTCCCTATTCCTGGCCTGGCCATTGGCCGATTCAGTCTGCAAAGCCGAGCTTCCTGATTTTATCATTTCTCCCACTTGTCTGAGAGTTTTGACGTCTATGTCCCTCAGTCGTCCCTCGTAGTTGGGCCCGACATCAATTGAGAATATGTTTCCATATTTCAAGGCACCGACATAATCATTGTAGAGGCTCTCGGCAGGCTTGCACAGATTGTCATGTTTCGGCAGAGAATAGAACCACCCCGCCCCGCCCTTATGTTTAGGAAGGATCGGATATGTAAATTCCGCGGCGAGGTACCCCTTGTACTGCTCCTCTCTTGATCCATAAAACGAAGCTGAAGTGTCTCCAATTTTTCCCGGCCGCCCACGCTCACGAAGGACGATCCTTCCCGCCGGCTGGCCATTAGGGAACCCTACAAAAGAATTCGGCTGAAATTTATGCACCCAGTCAACAGTTTCCTCATGAGATAAACCACCGGTTCCAACAGCATGGTCCATCCACCAGAATTCTATTGGCCCGTAGTTGGTTAACAACTCCTTGAGTTGAGCCTTCTTCATATCGGGGTTTATGCCGGCGCCAGCCTTTCTGCCCTTTCCGTCAACTGCACCTGGCCAATTCCAATCGCCCTCCGAAAAGTAAAGAGCCAACTTGATCCCATACTTATCACATGATTTTCTCAGTTTGGCTAGAACATCAATTCCCAGCGGGCTGTTGGTAACTTTCTTGTCCGTCGTAGCCGTGTCCCACAGGCAGAATCCGTCGTGATGCTTTGACAGAAAGAGAATATAGTTCATTCCCGCGGCCTTAGCGGTCTGGCACCACTGATCGGTATCGCAGCCGGTAGCTTTGAAATATGACGCGTCCTTATCGAGGGTCGGTGTCCATTCATGTCCTGAGAACGTGCTGAATGACCAGCAGACGAACATGCCGAATTTCATGTCCTTCACCTGCTCTGCCCTGGTTTCGTCAGGAAGTTTTGT
The DNA here is from genome assembly GCA_003647375.1 of Deltaproteobacteria bacterium. The sequence continues at coordinate 2,278 of QMMS01000485.1, read as the reverse complement.
CGTGTTTATCTTTGGTGTGGATGCACAGCCAGCACCGATTATTCCAAGAATTAAGTATGTTGCCAGTATTCGTATCTTCATGATTCTTCTTTCCTCTCAACTTTGAGCCTGTTGCACAATGATTTTCGAATCCAACGGTTGGGTCCGATGGTTGTTTGGGACAGCCGGCTCAATTCTCTGTTTCCCATACAGCCTTTGTTAACTTTTAGCTATGTTAATAACGTCTTGCCGATTTTGCAAGCAAACATAGACGTCAATTTGCCCAAAAACGGCCCTATTGTCAATTCCAGCAGGCCTTTCCGCTTCGCCACAGTTCAGAACATTATGCGTAGCCTGAAAAAACACAACTGTCAACAAAATAACAGACCTTTTACCTTAGTATGCGTAAAATGTATTGAAACCATACTTTAGAAGCCTTCTAAAAAGATTCCTGACCCCTTAAATTTTCCTGACCCCTTAAATTTTCCCCGCGAAGAACTTTTAAATCTCCGCCCCATCCAACGTCCAGGAAATCCAACCGAGGCAGTTTAGCGTAACTATCTGCGAACCGGTGCGGATCAACCCCGCAGAAATGGATTCCGTAAGGCCTCATCGTATTGCTCCAAAGAGTGTCTATCGGTAAAAGAAACTTCTCATAATCCTCAACAGAAATCATAGTGTGCGAACATTCCGAGTGCAAATATACCGGCTCAGCAAGATGACGAACAACCCGGTTAACAGAAATACTGCTGGTGCCGGTACTCTTCTGAATTCCGTTTACAAAGCATGCAATGAAATCAGAAAGCTTACCGAAGTTGATATTTCCGCAATCGTTCGAAGCGACTTTATGCAAACCATCCAATAGCGAAGTTTCTCCGATAACCGGTGAAATCAACATGCAAATAGAAAACAAGATAATGATACCTGCATTTAGACTGCGATTTTTCATGATGAATTTCCTTTTTACTGCTGCGCGGTCGCCGCCGCATAAAATGTTTTGATATTTTCAAGTGATGTGTCAGCCTGGATATGGTGTGCAGGTGCAAGGATATAACCGCCGCCTGCGCCTAGTTCGGCATTGAGCTTTGTAACTGCGTTTCGAACGTCTTCTACGCAACCGAAGGGCATAATCCGCTGAACGCAAAGCCCGCCGAATAGTGCAAGTCGTTTGCCGTAACGCTTTTTAACCTCGAACGGGTCGATCGCCATCGGTTGTAATGGATTGAGCACGTCTAGCCCGATCTCGATCATATCGTCCAGTATTTCGGCGCAGTTGCCGCAACTGTGATATGCGATCTTTATATTCGGGTTAAGCTTCTTGCATTCGTCAAAAAGATGAGCCAACCGTATTTTGAAAAACTTCCGCCACATATCAACTGACATCATCATGCCCGTCTGCATTGCGATATCGTCGCCAAACCAGATCATATCGGCATCAAGCTCGATATATTTTCTTGCAGCGTTAAGAGGGAACTGCATAACCTTATCCATCAGCGTTTCGGCATATTCCGGTTCTACTGCCATGTCCATCATAAACGTATCCATCCCTCGCAAATACCAGCAAGCCTCGAAAATGCTGATCTGCGACGAACCGATCATCCATTTCTCATCGCCGTACAGTTCTTTCTTTCGGCGAAAATCGTCATATTGTGAATTTTCACAAGGATCGGGAATCTCAAACGAATCCAGCTTTGACATATCCCCAGCAAGCGGATGTTCTGCTATCTCCGTATATACACCGGTATCGTTTTTTATATACCGCCACTTAATCCCCCACGCGTCGGTATACTCCGGTTCCGGCTGACCGTAAAAACTCATCTCCAAACCAGCGCAACACTTGACCATATCATTGCCCAAAACAACGCCGCAATCCATCTCGGAAATATTAAGCTCGCTTCGAAGTTTCTGATCTATCTCAGGCACAAACGAAGCAAAAACCGGTGTTCTGTCCGGCTGCTCAAAATTCAATGCCGTCTCAACTCGCTCTCTCGAATTCAACGTAGATGTTCCTAACTGGGATTTCCCATATTAAATTATATACCTCGGCTCAGCTACGCCGCTGAGCCTCTTTTTCAATAGAATATCATATCTGTCGCTAAAACTCAAACTTTTCCAACCTTCACTCTTTTTTGCCTTTGCTTTTGTTTTTAGCTTTTAACCATCTTTTGTTTTAGCTTTTCAAATCCGCGTAATCCGCGGATAAATCATCTTGATTACAGCTTAACCGCCCTAAGCTGTAATCCTGTCAAAACTTTGTGAACGGGTACAGTAAAACTTACCAGAAAATGATATACAATGT
>QMMS01000484.1 GCA_003647375.1 Deltaproteobacteria bacterium | reverse complement strand
TGGGGAAAAAGGCGGGTGTAGATCTCCTGTTGGGCGCCTTTGATCATGGCCTGTGCTTTTTCAATGGCCAGGTCATATCCATTCAGCGTCCAGACATAGTCATAGTTCGAAGGGCCGGCAGCGGCCTTTATTTTGGTCTCGAGCAACTCGATACTGGTTTCAAACGTGTGGCGCAGGCGATTGAAGAATTCTTCCGGCGGCAGAGGGGCATACTGCCCCGATCCGACCTCGGCGACGGCGCCTTTGCGCTTCAGTGATCTCAAGACATCATAAATTTTGGCTCGGGGGATTCCAGAAGTGCGGCTCAATTGCGAACCATTGACCGGGTGATCGCTCACCAGGGTGAGATAGGCGGTGATCTCATATTGAGAAAAACCGAAATTGATAAGATTTTCAGGGAGCTTCATCGGTAATTCGTATATTTTGAGATGGTGATTGTCAATCTAAAACCAAAAGAAAGGGATTGCAGCTCTCGAGGAATACCTTGTGGAAGACTCGCAGAACCTCGGGGTGTTCGTGCTGAAAAGGGTGCCGATGTAGGATTTTTTGGGTTTAAGCATCACTTGACACGGGATCAAGCAATATGTACTATTGGTATTAAATGTACATAAAGTACGTTATGTAAAAGGAGGCCCCAAAATGCCGGAAACGGTTTCAACAGCTGAGGCTAGAAAAAAACTTGCTGATATTGTTAATAAAGTTGCCTATGGCAAAGAGCCGGTGGTGCTGACGCGCAGGGGTAAGAAAATTGCCGCACTAATCTCTATGGAAGAGCTTGAATTGCTCCAACTTATTGAAGATTATATTGATATTGAAGATGCGCGCAAAGTGCTTGCAGAACCAGGCAAGAATCTTTCAGCTGAAAAATTCTGGAAAGAATTAGGGTTGTAGCGAGTGGGCTATTCTGTAGAATTCAGACCAGCTGTTTTAAAAAGGTTGAAGCGGTTGCCCAGAAAAGACCTGCGGAGAATCAAGAAGCGAATTGATGATCTTGCTGAAAACTTGCCCCCCCCAGCCACTACCAAAATGAAAGGCAGCAATTCGTTTCACAAGATTCGGACGGGTGATTATCGAATCATCTATGAAATTCATGAGGATCGACTTGTCATTCTTGTTGTGAAAATCGGGCATCGTAAGGATGTTTACAAAAGGTTACTCTGATCCGATGCCGTTGTCATCCAAAGAAGGTTTCTTCAAACGGGTCGTTATAACTGTCAGGTCATTCCAAACAATTTTCAGGCTGGTAATTTTATGCCCGAAAATGTCTTGGGGTACCTCCTCCATCTTGACCCCTCCCAGTTGTTCGTAAAATTGAACAGCCTTTTGATTGCTTTCAAAAACCCACAGATAGGCTGTTTTATGCCCTCGGGCAAGCAATTCTTCGGCAGCCGATATCAGAAGGGTGGATCCGATTCCTTGTGAGCGAAGAGACGGTTTGACATGCAGGTTGTCGATGTAGGGCAAGGGCCGGCACCAGACGGCAATGAACCCGCAAAGGCCGCCGTTCTCCACAACCTGGACCACATCCCCGGTTCGCAGGTCAACATCGCGCCAATAGCAGGTGAACTCCCGCTCGAGGGGTTCGCCCAGAAATTCTGTTGACAGAATCCCTGCGTAGGCGCTTCTCCAACTTTGGATATGGAGGGCCGCAATGCCTGGAAGATCAGCCTCTGTTGCCTTTCTAACTTCCACCGGATGCCTAGGGTTCTTCTCCAAATTATATAGAGCAGGCGTTGAACGTCTCTTTCTCGCCGGTAGAATAATAGTCGACGGGGTTGTTGTCCTGGTCAACCACAAACAAGTTGACCAGATCGCCTTCCTGCGGTTCACCTTCTCTTAACGGTGTGCTGGCTGCCAGCTTCCAGGCCAGGCGCCAGGTGGTGACATCCGAGTCCAGCGGGGCCGTTTTTTCGCCGGGAGAGTAATCAGTCACCCACTCCGAACCTTCGCGCCGCTGCATGCAGACGCGGAACCCCTTTGGTTTCGTAACCCAGTTGTCGTCGATTATTTTAATGGCATCTGCTATTTTCATGGGGTCCTCCTTTACATCTCATCATCGTCGCTTACAGCGCTGAAAGACGGGGCTTCAGCTCCCGGCCCGGCCTGGGTTTCGATACCAGGGTTATCATCTCCGCCGGACAATTGCAGGGGGGTTTCGTGGAACACACGAATGGCCTGGCGCCGTCCTGCCAGGACGATATTTTCCCTTTCCATACGGGTCAGGAATTTTTCCAGAAGGTCACATTGGGTCAGCCAGAATTTGGTGTTGTTCACCCAGCAGCGGGCCCCCATTTTGACGCAGCCGTCCGTAAGGTTCAGGGTGTACACGACCGGCCGGGCCGGTTTCAAGAGCACCCGGGGATCTTCTATCATGATCGCTTCCATGAGCTGCTTGGTTTTGAGAATGTCCCTGACGTGCCGGATGGGAATATCGATTTTTATACGCCGCGTCGGGGTGAAGTGATAATTGATGACAAAGTCATTGAGGATCTTGGAGTTGGGGATGAACACGGTTTTACCGTCAAAGGTCTTCATGCGGGTGTTCACCATGGTGGTGGCTTCTATTTTTCCCAGGAGGGCCCCCACTTTGACCGTATTGCCCACTTTAAAGGGAAGGGTCGGCAGGTAGGGGCGCAGGACCAGCAGGGCGGCGATGATGGCCAGCGCACTCAAGATGATCAGGCGGAAGACATTGCGGCTGTCAAAACCGAGGGTGATCAGCGCCGAGGTGATAATAACGACCAGCAAAAGAATGTAGACAATGTACAAAATCGTATTTGCGCGCGAACTGTCCTTGGTTTTCTTATCAATAAAAACCTTTAGTTTGCGCATGGTGAATTGCAGCACCACCAGGCCGACCACTAAAATTACCATGGCCTGTAACATTTCAGCGCCGTATTCCCTTAGCACAAAGCCAATACGCTCCGCTTTTGCCGTAAGTTCGCTTTGCATGGTTCCTCCCTTTGATTTGAATTCTCCGCTGCAAGCAGCAGAGAATTCAAATTTTAGATTAAGATATTTTTTTTCACGCGGGACGTGTATTTGTTGTTGCATGTTTATATAACAATAAGATTATTTCAATAAAAAATTAGGGTTATCCTGCACTTTTATTATTTCGGTTGTCAGACCTATATGCCGATTCAACATCGGGAAGGGGCGCAGGACCTATTTTTCAAAATACCCCATCAAGCGTGGGCATTCCTTGTGCTCGCCGGGTTGATATGGTTACATTTTTGTGATTAAATCCACAGATTGATTACAAAAATGTAACCTTACTTTTGAAAACAGATGTGGCATCAGGCCATTCTGACTCAGAAATCACGGTTTTTACGCGTTATGGCTGTGAAAAAGCATATGGTATGATTTTTGCTGTATCTTACCTTTACCCACTTATAGCGTTTGTCAAAATAGCGTTCCGAAACATATGGTACTTTGCGATAGTTGCGGGGGAAAATAAAAGCCAACGCAGATTGCCCAAACGCTATTATAATGTGCATAGATTTCAGACGATTTGTTATAATCCGCGCTTTACGTTAAACGGCTATCGGCGTCAGCTATAGCTACTTGAAGAGGTAAAAGCATGTGTCGTTTATTTGCAATGTCCAGTGTAACAC
>QMMS01000483.1 GCA_003647375.1 Deltaproteobacteria bacterium | reverse complement strand
TCTTCTTACCTTCTGGTTTTCTTTGCGTCCCTCGCGCCTTTGCGTGAGTTATCTCATCGGGCAGGTCCGTAGGCTGATACGGGAGCAGGTCGATGTCTGAGGACCCGAAGGGAACGGACAAACGGTTAAATTTTACTATAGAATATTTCATGCATATATGATAAATTCACAACATGGAATTTATTGAAAGATATTTGCCGAACTGGAGCCTTGAAAGGGAGGTCCTCTACCCAAAGATGATCTTCATCGCAGGGCCGCGACAGTCAGGCAAGACCACCTTAATCGAAAAGTTTCTGGCATCCCGGCATTGTTCAGATCTTTTTTTCAACTGGGACACTCCGGATGTAAGAAAACGCTATCATGAAGACCCTACCTTTTTTGAATCTGCAGCCAGACTCACAAAGAGGAAAGGCCCCGAAACATGGATTGGGTTCGACGAAATCCACAAACGCACGCAATGGAAAAACATTCTCAAAGGGTATGTCGACCAATATGGAAAAGCACTCAGATTTGCGGTTACAGGGAGTGCGCGGCTGGATCTTTTTAGAGCATCAGGCGACGCACTCATCGGAAGATATTTTCTTTTTCACCTGTTTCCGTTTTCATTCACTGAAATGGCCGGCGTCCCTTATCGGGATTTAACTGCCTGGCATGATCTTTTAAAAACAGAAGACTGGGCAAAAGCTATCGAGCATGCATCTGCCATCGCTCCGTTGCCATTTGATTTATGGAAACAGATGTACGACTTCGGTCCTTTTCCAGAGCCTCTGCTCAAAGGCGACAAATCTTTTTCTAATTTGTGGCATCAGGAATATTTGACGTTATATCTCAGAGAGGAACTGCGTGATCTTACAAGAATTTCAGACATAGACGGTGTAGAGTCCCTGGTTCGGATTTTGCCTAAACGCATCGGCAGTATTCTGTCATTGAACAGCCTGAAACAGGATCTGCAGGTATCCCATGGCACGGTCAAGGGCTGGATCGAATCGCTACGAAAGCTTTATCTCCTTTTTTCAATACCGCCCTGGCAGAGAAAAATTCACAAAAGCATTAAAAAGGAAAAAAAATATTATTTTTTCGACTGGTTTAACGTACCGGAAACAGATGAAGGCCCACGGTTTGAAAACATGGTGGCCGTGGGCTTGAAGCACCTGTGCAACTGTCTGAGGGAAAACGGGGCCGGGGATTACAATCTCTATTTCGTCCGGGATCTTGCCAAACGCGAGGTCGACTTTCTGATTGCAAGGGCTGAAAAACCGGTCACGCTGATTGAAGCTAAAAACAGCAGTCTTAAAATTTCCGGATATACGCTTAATATAGCCAAAAAAATGGGCGATATTCCCGTGTTACAGTTGGTGAATGTTGCGGGTGTTCTAAAAAAGTTAAATCCCAATGCCTGGATCATGTCGGCACCGCACTTTTTTGCCGCATTTCCGTAGTGAGCGGCGGTCTGATGCGCCGAAGGTAAGACGGTGAGCGGATTTTGCTTCCATCGGCACCTATTTTTTCAATGGAGAAGCCCTTGCGTCTCGTCCATCAGTAGCTGCCGTCATCTGGCTGAGCACGACGTTCCTGTTTGCGGTAGGACTGCTGGATGATTTTGTAAATATCAAACCCCAGACCAAGCTGATGGGGCAGATTCTGGTCGCGGCCTTTGTCACGTTCCTGGGATTTCGCCTGCATTGGTTTACCTCTTTAACCCTGGACACCATGGTCACCATTTTCTGGATTGTCGGCATCTGCAATGCCCTCAATTTGATCGACAACATGGACGGGCTTTGTACCGGAATCGCACTGATTGCATTCGTATCGCTGGCCATATTGTTCGGTTCTCCGGTATCGGATGGCACCTGGGCAGCGCTCGTACTGGCGGGTGCGCTGGCAGCTTTTCTGTGCTACAATTTCAAGCCGGCCTCCATCTTCATGGGGGACAGCGGCAGCCTGCTGATAGGGTCTTCCCTGGCAATACTGACCCTGAATTACACCGAAGCTTCAGGCATCAACATCCTCTCCAGAGTTGCTGTACCCATCCTGGTCATGATAGTACCGATTTTTGATACGACGCTGGTGACCCTTATTCGCATTTTAAGCGGGCGCAAGGCATCTGTCGGTGGAAAAGATCACACCTCCCACCGCCTGGTCCTGATGGGGTTTGATGAACGCAGTGCCATGCTGGGCGGGTTTAAGGAGGTCGAATCTCTTTGCCGGAAACACCGGGTGGTCGGTATTCTGGTGGCCTTCAACAACGATGCTCCGGAATTCAGGGAGCGAATCAAATGGTTTTGTGGGAGTAACAACCTGTTTTTGAAAAGTTTCACCATCAATATAGTAGACTTTTAATGATTTTGTCAGTCTGATGGCGGATCTTCAACCACATAATCGTTTAATTCAGGTGATTATAGAATTGTACGAAAGAGGAAAAATATGAAACGTGCCTTGATTACAGGGATTACAGGTCAGGATGGGTCATACTTGGCAGATTTATTACTGGAAAAGGGATATGAGGTTCACGGGATCGTTCGCAGAGTGGCCTTTGAGGATCCTCAGCACCGTCTTTGGCGCATTAAACATATTCTGGACAGAATACAGCTGCACCCGGCCAGCCTGGAGAGCTATGCCAGTTTGTTCAATGTCGTGGAAAAAATAAAGCCCGATGAATGTTACCATCTGGCTGCCCAAAGCTATGTGAGTTACTCATTCGAAGATGCATTTTCAACAATGAGCACGAATATAAACGGTACTCTCTATATTCTGTCAGCTATCAAAGAAAAGTCACCTGACACCAAATTCTACTTTGCTGCCACCAGCGAAATGTTTGGGAATGTTAAAGAAACACCCCAAAATGAAGATACACCGTTTTATCCCCGCTCGCCATATGGCATTTCAAAAGTAGCGGGTTTTGACCTGACCCGAAACTTTCGAGAATCTTACAATATTTTTGCATGCAATGGCATGCTGTTCAATCACGAGTCACCCCGAAGAGGGTTTGAGTTCGTGACCCGAAAAATAACCAGTACTGTTGCTAAGATTAAAATGGGGTTTGCAACGGAACTGCGTTTGGGAAATCTGGAAGCCAAGCGAGACTGGGGATTTGCCGGCGAATATGTTTATGCCATGTGGCAGATGCTGCAGCAGACGACGCCTGATGACTTTGTCATCGCTACAAACAAAACCCATTCTGTAAAAGAATTCGTTGAACTGGCATTTGATATTGCAGGTTTGGATTGGAAGCAATATGTCGTTATTGATGAGAAACTCTACCGCCCGTCAGAGGTGCAACTGTTAAGGGGAGACTATTCAAAAGCGAAAAACATTTTGAAATGGGAGCCAAATATTAATTTTGAAGAGATTGTTCGTCGAATGGTTGAAGCTGATATGGAAAACAATAACTGTCGGCCGGAATTCAACAAGTTTCGCTAAAACGGGCGAGTGTCTCTCAGATTTTTCTAAAATGCTCTAATTTTTGCATGTTTCGTATTCTATTCCAATACGGGAAATATTATGAAAACAAAAAATTCCAAATTGGCTGTTCTGGGTGACAAGGGTGTCAGGATTCTCAAACCCGAAAGCGTTGACATCGGGAAGGATGTGGAGCCGGACAGGATTTCGGGGCAGGG
>QMMS01000482.1 GCA_003647375.1 Deltaproteobacteria bacterium | reverse complement strand
CTGGTGCCGATAAAGATTACAGCAAATTAGGAGAATACCTCCCGGTTAGGACTTTATGATTAAGTCTATCATATTAATATCACTTAAGAAAGTGATGAAATCAACTGTCGGTGAGTGCCTTTCAGAGGCGTTGATTACCATATCTTGTCAATAATATCTGCAAATTTTGGGGAGACTTAAAATATTGATAATTCAACGAGTCGGCAGATATTTACATACTGACCTAAAATTAAAACAATTCTTGAATTGGGCATGTACAAGATATGGTATGAGCTTATTATCAGTAAAACACTTGATTACTGGCATGAGTCTTCATGGCCCCGGTGGTGACATCGTTCATCTCCAACCAATCACCAGGTCTGGGAAACATGTGATACCATCGTTGCACAGGCAGCGAACCCTATTTGGGGAAAGTGGTATTTTTATGTTATCATCTCCTCCGCAATTGATCCGAAATTGAAAAGACCTTCTCTTAGGATTACCAAAAGAAACCTACGACTACATGCCTTAGCGAGAACAAAAGACTTGATCAAGTCCGGCGATCCCCCTCAGGTTAAGACGTTCATTTGTTTTTTAGAAAAAAGGACAATCCCAGACAAACAACGATAACCACCACACAGATGGAAAGGGCATGGGTAAAACCAGACATCGGGTAAAGACCGTTTATGCGTTCGGTGCGGTTCAATATCGCGCCGGTGACCATCTGGAAGACGGCTACACCCAAAAAGGGTGCCGGGTTAAGCAGTCCTGACACCATGCCCAAGGTTTTTCCCGGGGTTGTTTCCCGGATAACACCCCAGAAAACACTGATGAACCCACCCGCTACAAGACCCATCCCCAGCAGCATGACAGATAGACCTACTGCACCGATCCATGAATAACAAAAGGTTATTCCGATCCACGATATTATATAAATGGCTATAATGACCCGCAGGGTTGTTATCTTGGGCCACAAGAGCCGTTCGGAGAGCCAGCCGATCAACGGCGATCCAATGATGAAACCGATGGGTATCAGCATATTCAGTTTGCTGGCGTAGATCCGTGCGATGCCAAGGGAGGACATGAGAAAGGGCGTTGCCCAGAGACCCTGGAAGGTGAGAGCCGTTCCATAAATGCCGAGAAAGATGGTGGCAATCAGCCACAGACGACCCGAGGCCAGAACTTGAATGGCGGAACTTTCTGAGGCGCCGGCCGTGTCAGATGTCGTTGCAGGGGCGTTCCGGTCGTGCTCGGAGGGTTCTTTTTTGTCTCGTGTGAAGACCAATGCCACAAAGGCCAGTATCAGCGTGATTCCGCCGATGACATAAAATGTGATTCGCCAGCCCCAGATATCCACGGACCATGCCAGGGGCGTGGTGGCAATGACGGCTCCGAAATTTCCCACGGACATGAGCAGCCCGATCATAAATGAAAATTCTTTTTTCCTGAACCACTGGGAGAAGGCCTTGATGGCCGGGACATAAACACCCCCGACACCGAATCCGATAAACGTTCTTGCCACAGACGCCCAGAAGATATTCGAGGCCATACCGAACATGAAACATCCCACGGCGGCCACCAGAGACCACATGCCGATTATCCTGATGGGACCCAACCGGTCTGTCAGGTATCCCACCAGGGGTTGCTCGAAAGCATAGATATAAAAATACATGGAAGACATGAGACCTAGTGCCGTGGCATGGGTGTCAAAGGCCTTTAACAGGTCCGGCACGATGACGGAAGTGGAGACCCGGTGAAAATAGACAAAAAAATAGACAACACTGATGACGGAAAAGACCATCCATCGGTGGGGGTCTCGATAGGGTTCGTGTGATGTTTTTTGCATAGTTGTCCCGAAAAGAAAAAGCGCTGCAGCAGTATCATGCAGGACCATGGATATCAATCTTTTTCTTGACAATCATGCAGGAAAAAATCATAATTAACCCCAATAATAAGACGTTGGATGTAATAATTTACTGGTAAATTATGTCAAAGGAGAAAGCTGTTTGATATTTAAACGAAAAATCGAATCGGAATTAATGCACTGGAAAAACGCTGCAAACAGAAAACCGATTGTTTTACGCGGGGCGAGGCAGGTTGGAAAAACATTTGTCGTCAATCGATTTGCCGAGAATTTTAATCATTTTATTGGCATCAACCTTGAAAGACCAAAAGAACGTGATCTTTTTTCCGGCTTCAATACCGGTCAGGAACTCCTCGAGCGAATTCTTCTCTATAAAGGCAAAAAAATAAATACAAAGGACGCCCTGTTGTTTATTGATGAAATTCAAAATTCAGCAGAAGCTGTACGATCACTCAGATATCTTTATGAAGATGTAACGGACCTGCATGTTATTGCCGCTGGTTCACTGCTGGATGTTTTTTCAAAACGAGAAGGTTTCTCTTTTCCTGTCGGTAGAGTCAAAAATCTTTTTATGTTTCCGGTTACATTTATGGAGTATCTTGAAACACAAAACCCGCCTCTTGCCGAAAAGCTACTTCATCTGGAGGTATTGGAAGTATCTTCCTCTCATGATTTACTGCTTGAGGCATTTAATACATATGCATTCGTTGGGGGCATGCCGGAAGCCCTTAGCATTTTTGGAGAAACAGAATCTTATTCAGAAGTTCGTGAAGTGTATGACGCCATTTTCATGGGATATATTGAAGATGTAGAAAAATATTCAAATTTAGCGAAAGCAAAGTACTTAACACATACAATAGACAGGGCGCCATTATATGCTGGTGAACGGATTACATATGAAAAGTTCGGAGAGTCTTCATTTCGATCAAGAGAAATAAAAGAGGCTTTTGATGTGCTTGAGCGTGCCTTGATCGTTTATCGATCTAGACCTTCCGTATCAACGCATATACCGGTTATTGAAAAGCTGCGAAAAGCCCCGAAGCTTTTTTTTCTTGATGTGGGATTGGTGAATTATCGAATTGGTTTCAAGGAATTTTTCACAAAACGATCCCTTGACAATGTCTATCAAGGAAGAATATCGGAACAACTTGTGGCACAGGAAATCGTGGCACAGGCATTTCGACCGCCGGCACTTCGGTTCTGGATAAGGGAAAAAGGGGCCGCTGAAATAGATTTTCTTTATCCCTTCAAAGAAATGGTCTTTCCGATCGAGGTAAAGAGCGGGAAGACAGGCAAACTGAAATCCTTGAATCTATTTATGGAGAACAGCCATCATCCATATGCAATTCGTGTTTATTCCGGTAAAATCCGTATTGATCAGGTAGCGCTTTCATCAGGGGAAAAATACTATCTCTGCTCCATTCCGTACTATATGTTATCAAGGCTTGATGACGTTATTGAAGGTTTTGTTTTAAAGTGTAAACCCTGAAGATTTTTTCTCTTAAGCTAGGACATATTGTTGTCATGAAGAAATATTTTATTACTGTTCTTCTTTTACTGGGGATATCTTTTTTAGGTTGGCAGATCTATCAGCACGTAAACAGTGATAAAAAAGCCGTCAAGCGCCAGCGGAAAAATAGTCCTGTTGCAGTTGAAATCGCACCTATTCAAAAAACAACGGTTCAGGATATTGGCCGGTACAGCGGCTCGTTGTACCCCAACGCGGCATTTATCATGGCCCCCAAAATTGCAGGGCGACTTGAAAAAATATGGGTCAATATTGG
>QMMS01000481.1 GCA_003647375.1 Deltaproteobacteria bacterium | reverse complement strand
GTAATCCTGGAAAAGGCAGCTTCCCCTTTTGGCTTGCCGTAGATATTTTGCAGAATTGATCGCATGGCTCTGAAGCCCTCCGAAATATTGTGTCACACCTTGGGGTTGACCCCAAGGTTGCAATCTTGGGGTTGACTTTTTTAATGTTTGATGATTTTTATTTGATCGAAACGAATTTTATCAACCGATTTATTGAACGTACGGACCTCACGATGTATCTCCCTTTCGACAAAGTTAACAACATCGGATTCATTTCCACCCGTTTTGCCGGGACCGACGGTGTTTCACTGGAAACGGAAAAATGGGCTCGTGTCTTCGAGAAAGAGAGATTTCACTGTTTCTATTTTGCCGGTGAACTGGACAGACCCCCGTCACATTCCCACGTGGTACCGGCCGCCCATTTTATGGATCCGGAAATCCGATCCATTTTCAATACCGCATTCGAATGTCACATCAATGGTGTGCGCCCACGGCAGCTGACCACGAAAATCCACGACATTAAAGAACACCTCAAGAATGAGCTATACGATTTTATCGCCAAATTCGATATCGATCTCCTGGTTCCCGAAAATGTTCTCACCATTCCGCTCAACATCCCGCTCGGTCTGGCCATCACCGAAATCATCGCGGAAACCGGTCTGCCCACTATCGCCCACCACCATGATTTTTTCTGGGAGCGCCAGCAGTTCAAGGCCAATGCGGTCTGGGATTACCTCAACATGGCTTTTCCACCCCACCTCCCACCAATCCGGCATGTGGTGATCAGCACCTCAGCCGGCAATCAACTCGGTCTCAGAACAGGCATATCCGGCACCCTCATTCCCAATGTCATGGATTTCAGACACCCGCCAAAGCCTCCGGATGACTATGCAGATGATGTTCGGGAGGCGTTGGGGCTCGACCCCGATGAACGGCTTATCCTCCAGCCCACCCGCGTAGTAAAACGAAAAGGCATCGAAAACGCCATCGAACTGGTGAGCCGCCTGGGGATAAAAGCGAGACTGGTCATTTCTCACGCCTCCGGAGACGAGGGACACGACTACGAAAAAAGACTCATCAATTATTCACGGCGTATGCAGGTCAACACCAACTTCGTATCTAATATCATCAACGACCGCCGGGGAACCACTCCGAACGGACGGAAAATCTACACCCTCCAGGACATCTACCACCATGCCGACTTCGTCACCTACCCCTCCACCATCGAGGGCTTCGGCAATGCGTTTCTGGAAGCAGTCTACTTCCGCAAGCCCATACTGGTCAACCGGTATTCCATCTATTCATTCGATATCAAGCCCAAGGGATTTTTGGCCGTCGAAATCGACGGGTATGTCACCGACAAAGCGGTCGAAAAAACCCGCGCCATACTTGAAAATGCCCACCTCAGGGAAAAGATGGTCGAAACGAACTATGCACTCGGGAAAAAATTCTATTCCTACGAGGTGCTTCATAGTAAACTGATGAACCTGATGGTGTAACTAGTGCCCAGCCACAAATGGTCTTTTTCCGCGATATCGGCGTCGGACACCATGATTTAATTCCTCAAAATAGCACGCTATTACTCCGGATTAAATCTGTCGTCCGCCTTGATCTCACGCAAAAATCCTCATTTCTGGACGGACACTAAGGGCTCGCGAAAAAATAACTTCATATTTTTGCATCTCAGCTTCAGCATGAAATATCTCTCACCTGAAATGTGCATTATGCCATTTCAATCATGGCCCTTATATCTCCAATTTTCTCCTTTGCCTTTGTATACCCTTCTTCGATGACATGCTCAACCTGGTCAAAATCCAGCATTTTTAACTCTCCAAGGTGAGGCCGGATTAAAACATCGGGTGGAGTCACGGCAAGATTTATGCGAGTTATCCGATCCTGCATGATGGCGACGGAGGTTGTAACCGTCTCTATGATATCCGGTGTAAATGCTTCCTTTTTAAACAGATCATTGATTTTGCTTTTAAAGCTTAGTTCCGCACTTTCATAATATGCTGACAGTTTTTTAATGAGTTCATTTTTATGAACCGCCTGCTGCAGTGGTATCTCTTCACTTTGGGTCTTCTGTTTTTGGCGCTTTTTCTTGGAGACCGTTCCACTGCTGAGATCGACGGCAACAACAATATCCGCTCCCATTGCCCTGGCGACACTTACAGGCACCGGATCCACCAGGCCACCATCCACGAGCCAGCGATCCTTTACCCATGCCGGTGCAAAAAGTCCCGGCATCGACATGCTCGCCCTGAGAGCATCCAATATGTCCCCCGATTTCAACACCACTTTCTTCCCTGTCTCGAGATCTGTGGCAACCATCATTACGGGAATATTCAATTCTGAAAAATCTTGTACATCGGTGTGTATCGAAAAAAGCTCTTTCAGTCTTTTGGTACCGTCTAAAATACCGGACCGCGGAAGCACAATGTCAAAATAGGAAAAGACTTTTTTACCATCCATTTTTAGAACAAATTCCTTGAGACTTTGGATGCTTCCGCCGGCATAGATGGACCCGACATAGGCGCCGACACTACATCCGACAATGAAATCGATGGGGATATTCTCTTCTTCCAAAGCCTCTATTGCCCCGATATGGGCCCAACCGCGCGAGGACCCACAACCCAGGACCAGACCGACTGTTTTTCTCTGAGACATATTTATTACCTATTAGTAGATACCCAGATCCAAAAGGTCCGGAACTGATTAAACCCTGAAAGGGTCTCTTGGATCATATTCGGTTGTAACAAATTCTAAATTCGAATATCGAAATGCCAAACAAATCCAAATATCAAATACTCAAATGACCCAAACATAACCCATGTGCTTCTGCATACTGGGCTTTGTTTTGAACATTCGAATTTGGGTCATTGTGTATTGCCCTTCGACCTTGCTCAGGGCGGTGAGCTTGTCGAACCGTTTAGAATTTCGAATTTCGTGCTTCGAGCATTAATCATTATTGATCTTCAGGTTTCGGTATCAGGGTCCTTAAAATATCTTCTTTTCCCACAATACCCACAAGCCTGCCTTCATCCAATACGGGAATCGTGTGAAACCCGTTATCAACCATCAGACCGGCTACCACCTCAATGCCCATATCCGGTTCTACAAAAACGGGGTTTGGTGTCATTGCCTGGGCAACCGTTATGGCTGCTATCTTTTGAATTTGTTTTTCGATCTGTTTCGCAGATGATGTTGAGAATAGCCCATCCATAAATGTGAAAAAAGAAGGGATCGGAAGTCTTTTCTGCTGAGCAATCAAATCGCTCTGGCACAAAATTCCCACCAACTTTTCTGTTTCATCTACAACAGGGATTCCATTGATACGATTCTCTAAAAGATATTTCGCTGCTTGCAAAACTTCCGTCTCCGGGGAAACTGTAATGAGTTCTGTTGTCATAATATCTTTAACTTTGAGCATGGTACCTCCTTTACCCTATAGTTGCATAAACAACATGGCAAAGCATAGATAATGAGTTGTTATTATATGCAATATCATAGGGATAGCGCCATTGCCTGGGTATTCCCCCAGGTAAATTCTTCCGTCTTCGCTCTTCGAGCTACGACGTGACAAGTCCGACTTCGCTCTTCGAGCTACGACGTGACAAGTCCGACTTCGCTCTTCGAGCTACGACGTGACAAGAAGGATGG
>QMMS01000480.1 GCA_003647375.1 Deltaproteobacteria bacterium | reverse complement strand
TTAATTATGTGTGAAGTCTATATTTATTACAATATTGTCGACAATATATGGTGATAATGGACTTATTGATAACATAGATGTTTCTTTCAGCCAGAACACGTGCAAAATGGCTGGCTCTTAATAATGCATTATTGGGGGAGTGGTTTTGTTCGGGGTTTATTGAAGAAATAGTATTAGTGATATTGGCAGGAATAAACTCTTGTTCATGACAACTATCAGTTTTTTCTTCACTTTCTTTTACATAGAGCTCATCAGGTAAAACCAAATCAGAAAAATAATGACTAAAGGAAGCATTTTTGTGTTGTCGTTGCTCAAAAACCTTTCTAAGGCGTTGACAGATACGCTTAATACATTGGCTGGCAGGGGATTTAGCCTGAGTAGAAATAAGTGCCTGCTGCTGTAAAATTGACAGCGGTACATTTTCATCTTTCAGTACATAACCTGCCAGATAGGATTTAAGCTGCAGGTATTTGGTAACAGCATCTTTAAAACGCTTATAGATAGTCTGAGCAGTTAAGCGATTGTTTACCATATTGACAATAACTAAAACAGGGCGATTAAAGTGGTATTTTTTTAAAATCCTCAATAATGAAAATGCATCGGTTAAAGAAGTGGGCTCACCGGTAATCGTAAGGATTAAATAAGGTGCCGCCAGGATTAGGCTAATATTGGTTTCATCTACACCTGCTGCGGTATCGATAAATAAATACTGGTAATTTTTTTCTAATGAATTTAAGCCGGACACCAGTTTTTGCTGTTGTGGCTGGGATAAGCGGATAAAGTCGCTAATACCGGATGCACCGGCAATAATATCAATGCCTGCAGTACCCTTGATAATGATATCTTCAATGCTCAGAGATTGTGAAAAAAAATGCTGTAGGGTATGTAATGGCGTAATACCCAAGAGGATATTAATATTTGCCATATTGGTATCAGCATCAAATAAGCAGACTGAATTACCCTGTGTTGAAAATTCAATGGCCAGATTGGTGGCTAAAAAACTTTTACCTACTCCTCCCTTACCACTGGAAATAGCAATAACTTTGGCATAGTCATTTTGTTCCATGGGCTGTTTAAAGTCCGCAGCAATAGTCTTATCATCTATTTTTTGCTTAAGAACAGGGATCATATTGGCGATTTTTTATTATAATACGCACTATTTTGGTGCAAGAAAATGGCTTTTTATTTTATTTGTTTAATTCTAACCATTCAATTTAAATCAGGCAAGTCTAATAAGGCTATCATTACTTAATTTTATAAATGGTGGTATAATCTTTGCTCTTCTTTTTGCAGCTAATAGTTTATTGCGATAAATAGTTTACTGCTCACAGTTTACAATTTATAAGCAACCATTAAATTAAATCAATAAGTAGTATATAACCTGAGGAACACAGAATGAGTGGAAATGAATCACGCCTTCAAGCAATATATCAAATCACTAACCGTGAAACGACAGAAGTAGATAAGCCGGAATCATTGAAAGACATCTGGGCATGCGATGTATTCAATCTGGCAAAAATGGAAGAGTCTCTTTCTAAAAATGCCTATAAGGCCGTGAAGAAAACTGTACAAACCGGTGAACCACTTAGTCCTTCTACTGCAGATATTGTTGCAGCTGCGATGAAAGAATGGGCAGTATCCAAAGATGTTAAATTTTATTCTCATGTCTTTTACCCCTTAACCAATGTCACTGCTGAAAAGCATGATGGACTGATTATTACTAATTCTGAAGGCGCTGCGATTACTGAGTTTACCGGCAGCCTGTTAATCAAGGGCGAGCCTGATGGTTCTTCATTCCCTAATGGCAGTATCCGTATGACCAATGCGGCTCGTGGATATACTGCCTGGGATCCTACCAGCCCTGTTTACATCAAACATACTGATAATGGCTCTACTTTAATGATACCTAGTGTATTCATGTCATGGACAGGTGAATCATTAGATAAGAAAATCCCTTTATTACGCTCTAATGCTGCAATGAATAATGCTGGACAAAGAGTACTTTCATTAATGGGTGAAGACGATATTGCTCCATTAAATTCCAGTTGTGGTGCAGAACAGGAATACTTCCTGGTAGATTCTAACTTTGCCAATAGCCGTCCTGATTTATTATTAACAGGTCGTACATTATTTGGTGCGCCTTCTGCCAAGGGGCAGCAGTTTGATGATCACTATTTTGGTGCAATTCCAGCTCGAGTTCAGATCTATATGCAGGATGTTGAGGATCAACTATACAGACTTGGTATTCCTGCTAAAACTCATCACAACGAAGTGGCACCTGGACAATTTGAAATTGCTCCTTATTTTGAAGCCGCCAATATTGCAGCCGATCATCAGCAATTATTAATGACTATTCTAAAAGGTACGGCTGAGAAGCATGGCTTTATTTGTCTGCTTCATGAGAAGCCTTTTGCCGGTATTAATGGTTCAGGCAAGCACGTCAACTGGTCTGTAGGCAATAGCACACAGGGCAATCTATTAGATCCGGGTAAGACACCGCATGACAATCTTAACTTCTTATTATTCTGTGGTGCTGTGATTCGTGGTGTACATAAATTTGGCCCGCTACTTCGTTCAGTGGCGGCTACTGCGGGTAATGATCACCGTTTAGGCGCAAATGAAGCACCACCAGCCATTTTATCTGTTTATCTTGGTTCTCAATTAGAAAAAGTATATGAAGACATAAAATACGGTAAACTGACAGTTAGTAAAGTAGGCGGTGAGATGGATCTGGGTCTGTCTCAGATCCTGAATTTTGAACGTGATCCAGGTGATCGTAATCGTACATCGCCATTTGCCTTTACCGGTAATCGTTTTGAATTTCGTGCGGTCGGTTCTGCTCAATCTGTTTCAGGTCCACTGATTGTTATGAACACTATGCTGGCTGATTCACTTAACTGGATTGCTGAAAAACTGGAAACTGAGTTAGCAAAAGACGGCGATCAAACCAGATCTGTTATTAGTGTGCTGCAAGAACTTATGAATGATCATGGCGCTGCAGTATTCGGTGGTGATGGTTATTCCAGTGATTGGCATAAGGAAGCAGTTGAAGAACGTGGTTTGAAAAATATTCCAACTACGGCAGATGCTCTACCCATATTCCAGGATGATTCAGTTAAAGCACTTTTTGCCAGCACCGGTGTGTTATCTCCGGTAGAACTGGAAAGCCGCTATGAAGTTTATGCTGAGCAGTATATTCTGTCTATTGAAATGGAAGCGAAACTAGTGATTGATATGGCAAAAACCAGTATCTATCCAGCAGCGACTCGTTACCTTTCTGATCTTTCAATGGCTAGTGCCGGTTTAACTGAAATGGGTCTTGAATTGGACAATTCAGTAGCAGCTAGTGTTGCAGCAGAGACTAATGCTATGATGGCAGCTGTGGTAAAACTTGCGACAGCGATGGAAAAAGAAGATTTTGCTTCAACTGAAGCACATATGCAATACTGTGCCAATGATATTCTTTCTCTAATGGAAGAAGTTCGTTCACATGCTGATGCTCTGGAAACAGAAGTTGCTGATGAACTTTGGCCTTTAGCTAAGTATCATGAAATGTTATTTATTAAGTAATTTTTAAGTTCTCAATAAGTACATGCAAGACTCCCTCTCCCTTTGGGAGAGGGTTGGGGTGAGGGTGTTTATGA
>QMMS01000479.1 GCA_003647375.1 Deltaproteobacteria bacterium | reverse complement strand
GGCCAGGTGGCGGTCTTCCAGGTTTGTACAGGGATCTGTTTTCCCGCTGAGGTCTTCAGGGTAAATTCGGTTCCCTGGGGGTGCACGCCCATAGGCCACGGCACGCCGAACGCAGTCCCCTGCTGAAGTTCGGAAACCGATTCTTCCAACCATTTGACTTGTGTTGCCCCGAGGCAACCTCCCGCAACAAAAACGGCGACAACCAACATGTAAAACAAACGCATAATATCTCCTTATTAAAGATTTAAAAATAACTTGCCAATCTTACTGCACCTCAAACCTGAGGAAATCGTAAGAGATCCAATCGTGTAGTGCCCAGCATCGTCCATCTCTGCCCAGTAAATATAGGGGCCGGGAAAAAGCCCAAGCCCCGCAAAAAATAACCATCCAACTTTTAAAACATCTTGACGTGAGTACATGTCATAAACTTTTCATGAATGTAATATGGGATTTTCCATATAACATTGTATATCTTAACTCACTACGTCGCTGAGTTTCTTTTCTGATAGAATATCATTTCTCTGACGCTACACTTGCAGGATGACCCAGTTTTACCGGTCCTAATAATCCAGATGGAATCAGTGACGCTGCGTGGGAGGCATTACCGGTGGTGTATGTCTCATTCAGAACCTCATCGCCAAGCATGCGATTGGACCACCGGTTCACCACATCGATTTTTAGGCTATTGCCGGTTTCTTTGACCACCGAGCTAATATCCAGCCGAAAGGGTTTGCACCAGAGAATTCCGAGATTAGTACCATTCAAAGTAACTTCCGCCATGTCCTTAACACTACCAAGATCGAGATAGACAGGTTTATTGCTGCCCCTGAGATTGGCAGGTAGGTCGAAAGTTTTTGTATAGTAAGCCGTCCCGGAATAATATTTGATTCCGTTATCTGAATGTTTGGTCCAGTCCGTTAAGCCGCTAAATTTTACAGAAGCAGGCCCACCCCAATCGGTATCAAATGCCACGTTCCAAGCCCCTTTGATTTCATCCTTAAAGGTCATTTCATTATTATGAAAAACAGCACTTGCCTTTGCATGGCTTCCAAACACCACGAAAAAACTCTGACGCTCTGCAAAATTCAGCGTAATCTTAGTTGTACCCGTTTCGCAAGTCGTGTAATCCGATATCTCCCGGATAGAACCGTCAACGGGATTCCATATCTGAGGCGTTCCCTGACTGACTCGAAAAGTAAAATCCCCAACGGCTTTAGCATTTCTCAAGTTAGCGACAAAGTAGGCGTCCATTTTTCCAATCTTGCGATGAATATAATCAAACCGCGGGCCAGGAATGCCGCTCATCACCGATTCGGGAAGTGCGGCGGTAGCCGAGTCTTCCACGATATCCAAATCAGGCGCAAGCTGATCCATTTTCATGATGTCTTCCAGAGACTCTCCCCAGATCACGCGGCCTAGTCCTATCTTCCGGTTGCCCGAATTTGAGCTGGAAGACCAAAGTTCCGCTCGTAATTTTTCAAACACCTCGTCACTAGCAGGGTACCCTTCATATCCAAAATTACGTTCCGGCGGCGAACCGATCAGAGTAACTCCCCCGCGAACCAGCTCCAGTAATTTCTCCAGAACCGCAGGCGTCAGTGCATCCGTATTACCATCCCTCAGCACCAAGTACCTGTAAGACTGCCCGTCGGGAAAAGTGATGCGATTGTTTTTTGCCGAAACGCGAGTCAAGAGCGCATGAGCATTAATCAAATCGGCATCGGTCCCTTCCGGCTTCAGCGGCGTAATTAAATATTTGGCAGGCATGTTCACCGGAACCCTATTGCCATGAAAATAAAGAAAATCCCCCACAAATTTACCCTGTTGCAGCAGGTACTGACACCGGTTCAGATAATCGACCCAAGCCTTACCCATAGGCCACAAGCTATTGGTGCGGGCGAATTCAAAGCCGACATCCCTCCAAAGGTATCCAGGCTTCTTACCCGATCCGGCTTGCGCCATCATCTGGTGCAAAACATTTCGATTCACCCCTTGGCAAAAGGCCCGGTCCCCCACATCTTTTAAGCCCCAGAATGACTGGACGAAGTTTCTATTTTGATGACAATACGGCGGTCGGCCCCACGACGTGTAGGATTCCGTCTGGACTATTTTTTTTCCATAGACATGCGCAGCCGAGGCAGCCGTCTTTAAGTGTTCATGATTACTCAAATCCTCGCCCTCGTCCATGTTCATATTGACATTCCAAATATCATTAGAGCCGGGGATACGCGACCAGAATTCCGCCATAACAATATCCTGCTCACCAAAATTTCTGAGCGAATCTCTTAACTCGGTTTGCGTAGGTCCCGCAGCCTCGGAATGGGTCTGCATCCCCAAGGATTTACTCAAGCTCGTTAAACGCCCATAGTAATTTTCGGCGAAAAGTTCGGTGCGCGTCAGATCATAATCCTCCCGACCTCGCTCGTCTTTCGGCTCAGCCCATTTGTAACCGCGGCGTGCCTCAAACTCAGCCGCGAAATTCGCTGTCGTCGTGGGATCTCCTCTTTCCCAACTGTCCGTATGGGTGTATTTAAAGGCTTTCCCCACATATTGTTCTTTCCAAGCATCTCCCGCCTCATCAATGATCAAGCCCATGATATGTTTAAAATGCAGATCCATGGCCGCCGGATTAAGCGGATCAAGTTGCGGCTCTTTTTTCGCCGGCGCACCGCCATTTGATGTAGTTCTTTTAGGCGTCATTCGTAGTTCCGGCGTGATCCAAGACCCGCCTGAATTCCATCCATCACAAAGGTTTAACCCGAGTTCAATGTTGCGTAGAGCGGCCTCTTCCACGGCATACCTGAAAAGTTCCCGCCACCTGGGACTTAAAAATTCGGTGTTAAAAGGTGTATCGCCTCTTCCCGCATTAAAGACCAAAGCCCCTGAAATACCCATAGCCTTCATATGATCCAAGTCCGCTCGTATTCCCGCCTCATCATTCCAGCCGTTAAGCCACCACCAGTAAACCCACATTTTATGCGGGTCCGACGGATTCAAAAACTCTTTCGGCGATAGGGTATCATCGTCTGACGTGGGAGCCATTGATGCACATCCACCCATAAAACAGCCCGCCACCAGCAAAAGCAGCAGGGTGATCATCAAGCGTTTGTGAGATTTATAAGTTGTGTTTGCTAGCATGATAGTCCTTATTAATAGAGTTCATTTAATTGTATGATTTTGTATTCGTAGGGTGGGGTTCTACCCCATGCGTTCTTCCAACGAACCCCGACCGTAAGGAAGCGGGCTTCTTAGTTTTAATATTTATCTTGTCGATCATCCTGTAAATCCTGTTGATCCTGTCAAAAAATACCCCGCCAAAGGCGGTTAAGTTAAAGAGGTTATTTTTCGGATACAATTCTAACCGGCCCCAATAGTCCAGACGGTAATAAAGGGGCACCACTATCGTAATATCCCCAAATCGTAAATGTCCGACGGTTTTTTGAAGGGCGCGGCGTGTTATTAATCACCCAGTCCGGCAAATCCTTCATAACTTTTCCAACCAAATCTTTGCGATAACCAGTACCACGGTCGGGCCGGGGAGAGGGAACAAAGTTGAGGTCATCAGGCTCCTGTTCATCACCAATCATGCGATTGGCCCAAGTGTTGGCGACTCGAATTTCCAGTTGATTTTTACCTCCTTTTAATACGCCTGGCGGAATTTG
>QMMS01000478.1 GCA_003647375.1 Deltaproteobacteria bacterium | reverse complement strand
ATCCGAATGAGATATAGGCCTTGTATGTAAAGTCTTGTTTTCTGATTGTCTTGCAAACCACTTCATTCCATATTCGATTACATGTTGTGACTCTCCATCTCTAACTGATCGCTGTCTATATAATCCCGCATCAATATCTGTCATATCTCTACCAAACTTAGCTGAGAAATTCTCTATGTATCTCATTATAGGTGCGTCTGTTTGTGTCTCGTAAGGTACGCCTTCAACCATTCTTTCAGCCCAGTTAGGGTTAAATAGCATCATGGGGTTATTCTCAAATAATTCTTGAACTTGCTTATCGATCATATTCTTAGCTCTAGTTCTCAACTGTTCATCAGTTTCATTCACAATCTTGTTAGCTACCTTTTGACCTTCTTTGACTGACTGCTGCAGCTTACTTCTTTTCGCTACTAGGTTGTTGTATATTTTATCAAAGTTATCTGCTGTAAACTTGGCTTTTAATAAGTTATTGTTGTAGTTATGTGGCATATACTTAATCTCTTTACGATCAGGCCATGTTTCAATAGCTTCTATAATTTGATCGTACTGACGCATAAGTTTAACAAGTTTCTGTGCTTCTTGTAATGCAATTGAATCTCCTTGTTTCATATAGTAATCAAATTGTTCTTGTATGTATAATCGTAGTTTCTTTATTCTAACTGGTATATAGCCATCAAGTATCTTTCTGTATTGTAAGGCAGCTTTGAATAACTTGGCTTGGGCTACTCCCGCTTCAGAAGTAGGGTTCAAATTAAAAGCATCTTGTATTATTCTATCAACTAACTTATCTTCAGTATATTCTTCCCCTTTGTAAACAAATTCATATCCTTCAATAGTAGGTTTAATTTCAATAGAGTTGAATACCGGATTCCTTGCCCATTCAGTTTCAGCTACTTTCCATACTTGCTGATGAACATGAATAGCTATTCTTGCTCTGTCTAAGTTATCTTTACCATGTATTCTAACTTCATCATTAACTATATCATCTATAATATCTCTCGACTGTTGAGTTACTTTCCCAAGATCACTGGCTATCTCAGTTTTCTGCTTCTCCCAATCTCTGGCACGTTCAATAAAGAGTCCGGGTTCTGTTGTTGTCTGGCCCGCATCGGGATTATAAACTGTAGTAGCTTCAATTGCTGGTAGAACTGATTGTATTCCTATCGAGTTAGTAGGCTTCTTTAAGTTAATTGTCTTAAGGTCTAACACTGACTTTCTAGTATACTTTTTATCTGCATTACTGGCTGCATACCAATCGAAGTCTAATAGCTTGCCAACCATCTTCTTAATACGCCCGGGGTCACCTTTCTCATACTGCTTCTTCATTGTAACTAAATTCATATAAAGTTCGGTCATTATATTAACTTCAGCAGAACCATAAGATTCAGATTCAAGTTCGTCTATTGTGGCCCCAAGTGTTCTTCTCATACTTGATGCTTTCCCGCTATTGTATATCTTATTGAACTTTTCGTAATTACCTGCATTTATGTCTCCAATCACTTCAGCTAAATCATACTGTACTTCTGAGTTTACATTTAATGCTGCGGTCATTGTAGTACTAAGCAACATATCTTGTAATTGTTCGTATGCTTTCTTCGGGTCTTTTTTTGCTAACTGTTGGAAATTATACACACTCTTACGTGCCCACTTCTGTTTTCCAAAGGCGTTTCTTCTACTTCTAAGGCGTTCTAAGGCTCTCTCTTGGTCTTGCCCTACCGATACATCGAAATCGGGAAGATCGTCCTCTACAGTCGTTGTTTCAGTCGTATTAAACTCTTCTATGAATCTATTCAACCACTCTCTATTAGTTCCTTCAGCTAATCTTAATGCCAAAGCTGTAGATTGATATGTTCTCCCTTGATTCAATGATCCATGCATTGCTGTACGTCTTCCATAAGCAACATTTAAACTTCTATCATTCATTCTTTTGTAAGGTACTAACAATGAAGTAAATATTGTATCAATCTCTCTATTGTTAAAGTAGTTGGTGTCAATCATATGTTTATTAAAATAGTTCTTAGCCATATCAATTCTACTTTGTAAATCTATATTAAATGATTCAAGTTTAATTAACTCACCAAATTTAACTCTGTTGGCTGCTGCAACTGATCCAGTTAAAAGAATGTTATCTTTACCCATTAGTAATTCATGTAGTTCGGGGTGAACATAATTACCTTGTGCATCTTTCTCTTCAATCTCATACGAAGGAATAGACTCTTCTCTAAAAGGTAACTTAAACATCAACGAACCATAGCCATTCATATATGCAGTTAATTCTACATTCTCTTTAACTCTTAACTTAACTTCTGTTGGTGCTTCCGGGTTCTTCTCTACATTAAAGTTCAATACCTTCTGTAACAATACAGTTCTTAATTGTTCAGGGTAAGTATAAAGTCTAGCTTTATAATCAGCAGTTTTCTTACTCGTATTTGCAATCTCAGTAGTAGGCATAATGTAAGATAATAACCTAGCTCTAGCCATCTGCAAAGAACGTTCTGGTTTATTCTGGTAAATAGTATTTATCTTTTTACCGTTATCATATCTTCCATATAAGTCGTAGTAGTACATCGCAGTATAGAATGCTCCCGATGCCTTTTCAGCCGAATCTAATTGAGAGTAATCAATGTCTGTTTGTTCTATTAAGTTCTTATATCCATCTTCTCCACGTTTATAAAAGTTGTCACTTATAACTGTATCATGCCGCATAGTTTCAAATACTTGGTATTCTACTTCTCTATACGTATCGTAATCCAATGAACCAATAGCTTCTTCTAGTTGGGGTACGTTAATTGATGTAGCCATATTAAGCATAGGCGATGCATCTATATCTGCTACTTTCATATTACTAATATACTCTGTAATTAAGGCTACTGTGGCTTCATCTAAACCCTCTTTAATGCCTTCGCTATTAGGAAGTTGCTTTTCTTCTAGTTCTTCAATTATAATAGAGATTAAGCCGGCTTTATTTTCTGGTGTTAAATTACCAAGCATATGTTTTATCAATTGGGTAAACTCTAAATAGTTCTTAGTAGTTGCTAAGTTCATTCTTTCGTTACCGGCAGCTTTACCTCTTGCAACAGCAATAGCTTTCCCAAACAACACGCCATTAACTCTTCCTAACACATCTGATTGAAACTCGTCTAACTTCTCGGCACTTCCGGTTAAAGCTAAACTATTAAGCTGATGCGGATCGTTACCATGGTATAACTTTGTATCTCTCTTAGGAAAATCAACTTCTTCATTAGTTACAGTATCAAATAATGCCTGTGTTTCGTTATAGTTAGATGAAGGGTTAATGGTTATGTTTGCTACTTTAGAAGTTAATCCTATATGATTAAACATAGTATGGTACGTTCTGGCAGTCGTTGCTATTCCCGGAGACTTACCAAACTTATCTCCAACTAATAAGGGGTTGTAGCCCATTGTGTAAGGCATTACTTTTGCACCTTTAACTTCACCCATTAACTGCTGTGCAAACTTCAATTGGGTTGTTTCATCAGAGATAAACCTTCTTTTATCTAACGAGCCATCTTCATTTGTAAACTCTTTTGTTGAGATGTCTGCTTTCTGGTACTGGCTTGCTATTTCATCTATGTAGGCTGAGTTTATCTTCTTAATCTTATCAATTAAGTCTATCCATTCATTGTAATCAAGTAACTCTT
>QMMS01000477.1 GCA_003647375.1 Deltaproteobacteria bacterium | reverse complement strand
TACCTGGTCAAAAACCATTCCGGCCGCTTTCTGCGCATCATATCCTGTTGAGCCAATCCTGGACAGCTTCAGCTCACCATCTACCACAACTGCGGCCTTCGTGGTAATCGAACCCACATCGATCCCTATTGTTAGCATTCTTACATATTCTCCTGGTTAGTTGTCGTATTTATCTTCACATCAACTCGGCGGCTAAATAGCCAAGCATCGTCATGCCTGAGCCCCTATCATGTCGGGGGCGGGCTTGAGAACCAGCATCAAGCTCTTTTTTCTTGATAAAACGAGAGTGGTAAGAAGTGAGGTGTGAGACGGTAGACCTAAAACTGTTGGCACGTCTAACATCTTACTTCTTACGTCTAATGGAGATGATCCAAAAATCACAATAAATTTTCCATAAAAGCATCAATACGTGTCTCTATCTGACTCTCGGAAAAACTCCTCTCATCCACCATATCCGCTTCAATTAACAAGGTGGGAATACCTCTTTCCTTCTGTATAATTTTTTGAATATCGTATTGGCCCAAGGAGTATGGTTTACAGCTTCGATTAGAATGTAACACAAAGCCGTCTACATCATATTTATCGATCATCCTTAAAATACTTTTGGCCATCTCGTCGACACCGATATTGAGGTAAATACGTGTATAACTCTCGGCCATACTGTCCAGAAATTTATTTTCATCGATGTACTTCATGGAAGCGCACCAAGCCGATGTGTATGTATCGGCAACCAGGCAGGCATCATGGGAAGCGAACTTGTCCGATAACCATCGTGTTCGGAACCAGACAGGAAGGTTATCCCACAATAACCGGTAGCGCTCATCTGGTACCGCTGATATGTTATTGGCGATTCTTGCTTTCATTTCATCCAGCAGGCCCCGGTAGTAATCAATAGTAACCTGCTTTCCCCGGAGTGTCACAATAAGTGCGAGGTGAAAAAAAGCATCAAACGCACTCATGGGTGAAGGCTTATGCATACAGGTATCGAGGACCGCCTGCCACAGGCGCTGGCCTTCGAGTGAGATTTTCCCGACCTCCTTCAGTCGCTCATACTCAAAAGGCTTTTCACAAACGTTTGCCAGAAATTGAGCATATTCGTCAAACTGTTTGCGAACATATTTTCTGGCTTCATCTGAAAATCCCGTGTGACAAAAAGGGGTATCCAAAATAAATAGCGGTACATTAAATAGGCGAGCTTGAATTTCATACCATTTGAGAACGGTCCCACAAATATTGGTGCTGCAAACCAGCATATCGGGTTTGGGCAGACCACCTATGGGCCCTCCGTTTATGGGTGCACAAGCAATATCCGCCATGGCATAGGAGCAGAGATCTCTTGAGTAACCCATCTCTTCGGCTTTTTCACACAAGTCGATACCCATTTTGGAAGCTCCGATCATGGCACCATGATTTTCCGGATAAACCGGAATAACATCCATGGCGATCAACGGTTCCACCGGCCCGCCGCTGGTAATCCAGGCAACTTTTTTTCCGACTTCCGTTGCTGTCTTTGCCTCGATATAATATTGGGTCATGATATCTTTCATCTGCTTGACAGACTTGATCTTGCGTTTTTCTTTCTCCGGATCCTTTATTTTTCCCTTTTCGGTCATTCCATCCCCTTTATACAATTTAACAATTGAAAATATAGTCCTCTTGGCCAGGCCAGAAATAATCGGCAATGACGATGAAGATAATAATATAAATCCGAAGCACGAATATCGAAATTCTAAACAATACCCAATGACCAAAATTCAAATGATCAAAAATCGGCGCGAAAGTTGGAATGATTAAGTCACGGACACATGTTTGGTGAATTTGGGCATTTGATATTTGGAAGTTTGGATGCTGCTGTCTGCTTATAGCTCTCAGCCACCCTCGAACCCTTGAATCCCCGACCCCTGGACCCCTTCTTTTTATAGCATTTCAATGAAGGCCTCACACCTGGTCTTGAACTGGCCCTCAGACGGCAATTGATCTTCGATTTCAAACAACATGCTCGGTATGTCCTCATTGTCGAGCATATCTTTCATGTAGGGATAATCAAACGCATGTGGGTCGCAAAACTTGAGATATAGAAAGATAACCCCGTCCACATCTTTTTCCCTGGCGAGACGCAGCACATGATCCCCTCGTGAATAAAGTGCAGAATGCTTGGCCGGGCAAACAACTCTTTTCGCGTACCGATCCGCGATTGCCACCATCATATCATCGTGCATGGGGACCTGACCGTCAACATACCGTGACCCTGTGCAAAAATCATCCGATACAATGAATCCGCCGGATGTTTCGATAATTTCGAAAATATCAGGCATATTGCATAAACCGCCGGCAAGTAAAATTCGTTTTCCCCTTGAAGGTACCTTTATATCGGAAGTCCTGAAATATCCCAGAAGGTCTTCGAGCACATCCCGCACCTCATGCCGGTCCATAATCATACTGCCTTTGATAATGGCATTTAAATCCGACCCTGAGATTATCAACGGTTGTTGGCATTTCATTTCATATAGTTCCCGAAGTAGTTCTCGAATCCGATTAATCGTCTTTACGGATGATCTGATCTGTTCATCGGTTATGTCTGTCTTCATTTCTTTTTCGAGGTCGCGTTTGAATTTTCGCATCACATCGATCATGTATTCTCGCGCGTTTTGTGTATTGAGCTTCACGGGCAGCACTACATCGATATGGAAGTCAAATCCCAGATTCATGCGCCACATATCGGACAAACGCATAATGGAATCACAGGTATGCGGAAACACGGTCCCCTTTAGAAAATCAAGATCTCCGGAAAGAGCATCCTCAAGGGCGCCACGCACAAGACTGCAACTGTATGCTTGAAGGTGGGCATCTGCCAGCGATATCTGTTTTTGACTTCCAAAAAGTCTGAAGGGTAACGCACCCGTAGCCAATATAATCTCTTCAGGTGCATAAGAGCAAAAAAAACCGATAACATCTTTCTGGTTTTTTTCTTTCCAATCCCGGGCGTAAGCCCCCGGATCCTGGGCTGCTCTTTTGAACCGTTCTTTAATTAATGCAATATTTTTGTGCATGGGCTCTCCCTTTACATCTTCCTAAAGTGAGCGATTGCCGATCTTACCGCATCTACGGTGTCAGATGCCATACCGCATAGTCCACTATTTGGTCTTCGCTCTTCGAGCTACGCCCCAACAAGAGCGGAACAGCATCTTCTCCCGCGGGGCGGGATTTCGCTATGCTCAACTTGCTTAGCTACAGCAACCTCGACAATCGCTCAATTTAGGATCCTATTTCTGGAGTGCAGCGTTTCAGCTCCACCCAAAATCTGTCTTGGCAGGGCTAAAGCCCTGCACTACATTTCAATTGTAGCACTCATTCTGTCTCGGGTTTCGGAACGGTTTAAATCATAAGCCATAAAAAAGCAAGCATTTAGACACACTCAATGAACTCAATAAACCCAATAATTCCTATTGGCGGCGAAGCCGCCACAGATAATCTAACGTATCATCTGAACACTCCAGATGATAAACAATCTTATGCTACGATACAGCTAAATAACAGCTAATATTTCTTGACCGTGCTCATGAGAAGTGTTAGTTAGTGTCCATCCACAAATGGTCTTTTTCCGCGATATCGGCGTTGGACGCCATGATTTAACTCCTCAAAATAGCACGCTATTACTCCGGGTTAAATCTGTCG
>QMMS01000476.1 GCA_003647375.1 Deltaproteobacteria bacterium | reverse complement strand
TCCCTGCGGGCGGCTTCACGCTCCTCAAGCATGCCTTCGACCGTGACGGTATCGATCGCCTGTTCTTGCATGTGCGATGTGATTTTTTCTGAAAAATAATCTTGTGGGGAGTGGTTCAGGAGGCCGAGCACCTTCCCCATTTCATGGATTACGTGTCGCGTATTCTCGAGGAATTCGGAAGCGGGCACATCCGCAACGCCTTTTTTGTTATTCAGATGGCGATTCGTGTGGCGCACCGTATCAAAAACCACGGCCAGCGCCCTGGCCGTGTTGAAATCATCATTCATGGCTTCGCAAAACTGCTGCCAGTAGCCGCCGGACAGGTCGCCACCTTCTGTGGCTTCCTCGGCCGGGCCGATTTCTCTTTCAATACGCTGCAACAATGCGTAAATCCTGTCGAGCGCGGTTGTTGATTCCCGAAGGGCGCCATCACTGAAATCAATGGGTTTGCGGTATTGTTTGGAAAGCAGGAACAACCTCACGGCTTCAGGGTGAAAATGCTTCAACACATCCTTGACCACCAGGAAATTGCCCAGGGATTTGGACATTTTTTTATGGTTGATATTTACAAATCCATTGTGGATCCAATACCTGGCAAGGGGGCTGCCGGTGACACATTCCGACTGGGCGATTTCGTTTTCATGGTGGGGAAAGATAAGATCCTTTCCCCCGCCGTGAATATCGAATGAACGTCCCAGGAGTTCCAGGCTCATGGCCGAACACTCGATGTGCCAGCCAGGGCGTCCTCTGCCCCACGGGCTCGCCCAGAAAGGTTCGCCGGGTTTGGCGGATTTCCAAAGCGCAAAATCAAAAGGATTGCGTTTGCGCGGATCAACATCCACGCGGGCACCGGCTTGCATGTCCTCCAGGCTGCGTCCCGATAGCTTCCCATAGCCCTCAAATGATTCCACGGCAAAAAATACATCCCCATCTATCTGATATGCGGCACCTTTTTGCACCAAGGTATTCACAAACGTGATAATATTATCCATATGCTCGGTCACACGCGGCTCGAAGTTCGGGCGTTCAACATGGAGAGCATCCATATCAGAATGAAATTCTTCGATAAATTTGTCAGCCAGGTCAAGCGGAGAAACACCTGCCGCATGAGCCCGCTGGATGATTTTATCATCGACATCCGTAAAGTTGCGAACGTAGGTGACCGTATTTCCGCCGGCTTTGAAGTATCGGACGATAACGTCGAATACCACGAATGCCCGGGCATGCCCGATATGGCATGAATCATAGACGGTTGGTCCGCACACATACATCAGGATCTTCCCGGGTTCGATGCTTTTAAATGGCTCTTTTTTCCGGGTCAGTGTGTTGTAAATATTCAGGTGCATAGGTGTCTTTCCCCGCTATAATATCAATTGTTGTCGATCAGTCCTCTGTTTTCCCCTGGATCAGGACAATCCACTCCGCGGCAATCCCCAATCCCCTGCCGACAAAACCAAGCCCTTCGGTTGTTGTCGCCTTGACATTGACACACCCGCTATCAATGTTCAATGATGACGCTATATTGGCCTCAATTTTCGAACGAAACGGGGCCATGCGGGGAGCCTCGGCAAACAGTGTGGCGTCGGCATTGATAATATAAAAACCGTGTTTATGAACCAGACCGCCGATTTTTTCAAGGAATTTCATGCTGGAAGCGTTTCTATGCTGCGGATCCGTATCCGGAAACAGGTGGCCGATATCTCCCAGTCCCATTGCACCCAGGAGAGCGTCGCAGAGGGCATGCACAAGGACATCGGCATCGGAATGGCCCATGAGCCCTTTTTCAAAGGGAATGACAACGCCGCCGAGAATCAGTTTTCTACCGTAAACAAGCCGATGCACGTCATATCCGGCACCAATTTTCATCGATTTCATGAGAAACAGGTTTTCCTTTATTTGTCATGCATCTGCAGTGACTGGAATATTAAATACTTTCAGTAGGTTGTGCTTCCCTTTGGCTTTTATGGGTTCGAGCCCTTTCGTAGGAAACAGGTCCTTGATTTTAGTGTGCGTCATTTCCGAAACGATGATCTCCCCTGCCTTGGCGGCAGAGCACAACCGTGCGGCGGTGTTGACCGTGTCGCCAACGACTGAGTAACTCATGGTTTGGGATGAGCCGATGTAGCCGGCAACCACTTTGCCCGTGTTTATACCGACGCCTATTTTAATTTCTCTTTTGCCCACAGACACCCTCTGTTTATTGAAATCAACCAGTTCTCTGCGAATATCGATGGCTGCCCGGACCGCCCTGGCCGGATCGTCATCATGGGCCACGGGAGCTCCCCATATGACCATTATGGCATCGCCGATGAACTTATCCACCGTACCTTCGTGGGTGAAAACGATGTCCACAATTTTTTCGTAATATTCATTCAGCATCTGAAGTATCTCCGCCGCCGGGATATCTTCACTCATGGCCGTAAAGTCGCGAATGTCGACAAACATTACGGTTGCAACCCGGTTTGTGCCGCCTTTTTCGACGTTGAGGGCTCCGGATACCACCATTTCCGCAAGATCGGGTGATAAAAGACGCTGAAACCGCTCCCGCGTGGCGGTTTCTTTTTTGCTTTTTTCCTCGGCCTTTTTGCGTTCATTGATGGTAAACTGGGAGTGTGAGCCGAAAATGACGAACAGGCAGATGACGATGATCCGCGGAAAAATTTGCTCATTCTCTGTCCCGAACAAACGTGTGGTCATATTCAGATCGTATGATATGAATACGGAAAGAATCGTATCCAGAATCCAGTAGACGGCCGCCAGGCCGATTCCGATGAGTACCATTTTATCGGTAAGGCCGACGCGAAACTTGCGATTTGTTCCCAATACGGCTCTCCTTATAAAGTTTTTAATACTGGAATAAATTTAACGGAATAGATTGTTCAATGATGCGTATTCAATCAGACTTGCCCCCTTTTTTCAAGGTCATTAAACATTGTTTGTTTCAAATTCCGATATTCGGATTTCGCTGTAAAACCTATAATCAGGGTATAACCAGTGCCCCCGCGGGGCAAAATCTCGACGCGTCCTCTGGATACGGGCATCCATTTCAGGCTTTGGGAACATGGGCACTTGCTGTAAAAACGACGGCCGGCTTCTAATGAACGCTTGACAAAACCTATAATTTATGAATAAATGACATTTGTCATATATATATAGTTCAAAGTTATATATTTATACGCCAACCTATAATAATTATACAATCCAAAAAAATGGAGTCTTGCCTTGGCCGGGAAAGATGAAATTTCTTCAACAGAGAAGCTGCTGGACCTGATTCGGGAAGATAAAGAAACCCCCCAGGCGTTATCCGATCTTTCATTGGACAAACAAACTGCGGCATTGGACAAACAAACTGCGGCATTGGACAAACAAACTGCGACATTGGACAAACAAACTGCGGCAATGGACAAACAGACTGCGGCAGCGGACGAACAGACCGCAAAAACAACGGCGGAAAATAAAGCCGCCCCTCTTTTCTCCAATGTCATCCCCATGCGCAAAAAAACAACCGTTGGGGTCGACATCGGATACTATGAGCTGAAGCTGGCCATGATCAACCAGGTGTCGGAACGAAAACAAGAACTCCTTGATTTCGCCGCCATCTCCTATCCTGAAGGGATTTCCCAGAGCAGTCCCGCCTTTCCGGCCTTTTTAAAAAATGCACTCAAAGATTTTTGCGGCAAGCGCAGGCAAACCGCT
>QMMS01000475.1 GCA_003647375.1 Deltaproteobacteria bacterium | reverse complement strand
CAAAGTTGTCGTGCCGGAATCGAATTCTTAGAAAATTACATGAATCATGTCAACATGCTGGGTGTGTTGGATGATGATACAATGATTACTGCTTGCGATGCTGGAATTTTGTTTCGTGCCGGCAGTTCGAACAACTTAATATCGCACGGCAGACTGATGGGGAATGATGCCGGTATTGTGTTCGAATCCTGCCCGGACAGCATCGAGACGCCGGATGACAACCAGATTGTTGGAACGAAGATCATCGATAATACGCATTACGGTGTTGCCATCCTGGATGGCGATGGTAACCAGTTGATCGATCTTGCGATCAACGGCTCTGAAACAGGTGTTTATATCGGAAATAATGGATCCAACAACCTGGTCAGAGGCGGATCGATATCGGGCAATTTCCATCAGAATTTCATGGTGGACGGCAGCCAGAATATAGTGAAAGATATTATCATCCAGGCCAGTGGCGAAACCGGCATCGGAAATATATCCGGCAATACGACGCTTTCCGGACTTACCATCAATGGCAACGCTACGGCAGTGTATGGCATGATTGTCGAAGCACCCGGTAAGATCGTATTGGACAATGTCATCATACAGGATTTTGATATAGGCGTAAGCTTCTCAATGGATGCAGCCTGCTTGCGACTCAATGGTTCCACGATTCAAAACTGCGGCATCGGTATCGATATCCGTGAAAAATATTTACTGGATATCGACTTGGGCGATTCACAAATTATGAATTGCAATGTCGGCATTGAAGTGGCTGCGGGAAGTTCAAACAACACCGTGCGCAACGGCACCATTTCACTTAATACGCTCGACGGTATTCTGGTGGAGGGCTGCAGTGAATCACCGGACGAAAATTCGTTCATAAATATCGACATCAAGAGCAACGACCGGCATGGAGTTGCCTTTCTGGGTGGGTTAGGCAACCGGATAGAAGGCTGTACGGTTTCGAACAACAACGAGGGTACATCCGCAGACGGGTTCGGTGGTGTTGCCATTCTCGATGGCTCGGCGGATGTGCTGCGCTCAATAATTTTTAACAACGGCTGCCATGGTGTATACGTTGATGAGGCTGCTGGTGTCGATATCATCGGTAACCTTATTTTTGGCAATCCAGAAGGTATTCGCGTTGGATTCGTTTCGGATGTTACCATATCCAGCAACACGGTCACCAAAAACACTTCGGGTCTTGTGCTCGAAGACGGCGCACTCCCTCATGTTGCCTACAATATTCTCTACGGCAATGGCTTGCCCGGGGTTCCTGTTGACATATATCTCGAAGGCGCCTTCGACCCCGCAAACCTGATCGAAAACAATATTGGTTTGGTCAACCAGATTGATCTGCCGCCCACCAACATCTCGGTGGATCCTCGATTTAGTGATCCCGATGATCCTGATAATCCTGACTTTACGCTTAAATATACCTCGGCATGTATCGATGCCACGAGCATGATGGAGCCGGGTATCGATCTCAACGGCGCTGTCAGGCCCAAAGGCTTCTCATGGGATATGGGAGCGTTTGAAATTTCGTCTTTCAAGGATGAGGATGAGGACGGCATGCCGGATTCCTGGGAACTGAAGTTTGTAGATAATATCTATGATTTCCTGCCGGATGGGCATGCGGACAGTGACGGCATCAGCAACTTGGATGAATTCAACGAAGGGTCCGACCCAACGGTTCCCGTATATATTTCCGTAACCGAACCGTCGAACAACCCTCATTTCTCCAATGCAGATTCATTGTCGCTCGAGATATTCTCTGTCAATGCCGATACTGTTGGCGTGTCAACCGGAGACGCGGTAATAGATAACGGCGACGGCACTTGGCGTTCAAGTATTACTCTGGCTGACGGCAGCAACGTCATTCTTGTGACCGCCGACGGTACAGTGGATGATCAACTCTATCAGGCAAAGGACAGTTTGACTGTTGTCCGCGAAAGTGCCTTTCCGACCATTGCGATTATCAGCCCCACCACTGGGGGGACATATTCAACAGCATTGGAATCGATCACCATCAGCGGTTTTGCCAGTGACGACACAGCGATCGATATTTTAACCTGGTCAAATGGGACCACCACAGGCACGGCAGAAGGAACGACTTCCTGGACGACCGGCCCCATTGAACTTAATGAGGGACCGAATAGTATCCAAATTGAGGCTCGCGATATTTTCGGGAATTATAGCTTCGAGGATATCGAGGTCACCAGACAAGCAGCGGAGAGTATCGAAAATGTGGAACAGGACCTTTCGGTAGGACACACATCCAATGTGGCGGATGAAATAGACACAGATGGCGATTTGTTTGCAAACGATGATGAGATTGCCTGCGGGTCTGATCCAGACGATGATGCCGATACGCCAGCGCTCTATTCTTATTCGGAAGACTATAAATATAAAAATGGTGAAAAGATAGGACTTTATATACCAGACTGCCTGAATCTCGATATAGATGGTGATGGGCTTCCCAACTGGTGGGAAGAGCAGTATTTCCCCGGGTCGCCTCTGGCGGACACAGCGGGTGACGACGGCGATGGGGACCTATGTAATAACCTGTGCGAGTATGAACGCGGAACCGCCCCGACCACCCCCCAAACCATCGCTTTTGCTCTGGAAGTGGTGGGTGCCTTCGACGACCTGGGTAATCCCTACGACTACGACCCGCTCACGTGGCTGCCGAAGTTCGGTCACACGCTCGAGATACAGGCCACCTGGAACCCGGACTACGGAGCGCTGCCGGCACAGGCGGTTTTTAGCCTCAAGCAGACCTCCAGCCACCCGGGCAGGGCGGTAAACGACCCCGACCCGGCCGACCTCAACGGCAATGAAGCATACCCCGACTGGTACTATGAGGAAGCCCAGGGCATCGACCGCTTCCACGGCCCGGACTTCGGCCTGACCGGAGCACCCCAGAGTGGTCCGGGGAACTGCGGCGGCGAGGACTGTTTCGGCCAGGGCAAGGTTTTCAAATCGCCTGTGGGAAACAGCTACATTGTTTTTCTGCACGCCTGGGATTTTGGCGGCAGGACGAATCTGGTGGTTACCGACGATGGCGCGGGGAACAACATCGGGCAGACGTGGCTCCCCCTTGGCTCCCACAAGAACGGCATCGGGGATGCCTGGATCTGCACGGAATTCAACGATGACGGATCCTGTGATTCTGACAAGGTCGTTGACCCGACTGCGCTCGACCCCAACGCGGACATCGACGCCATCATTTTTAAAAACCAAGGAGCTTACACAGCGCCACCAGGAGACGGCTTCAGCAACTTCGAGGAGTACCGGGGCATTTTGTATACGGATGCCGAACTTATGGATCCCGATACCTTAAAACCAGTGCTCAAACATCTGCGACTGAACCCGTTCCGGAAAGACCTCTTTGTCCGGGCCCAGGGTTTCTGGGATGCCGAAGGGAACCCGTATGATCTCGTGAATCAGTTCGAGTCCAATTCTTTCCGGCTGGGAAAGGCCTTCCTGAACGCCGGCATCGACGTTCACAACACCACCGGATGGGGCCATGACGCAACCGAGGACGGATCCTTCTACGTGTACCACAGTCTGGGGACGGTGGAGTCGGTCACGGCCAAGGACAAGATCATCCAGGGTACTGCCGGAACAACGAGCTGGTCCGCCACTTGGCCAAAGCACGAGTGGGAGTTCAAGCTCGATAGCCATTATGATGCAAACAACCCGGATGCAT
>QMMS01000474.1 GCA_003647375.1 Deltaproteobacteria bacterium | reverse complement strand
TTGGGGATGATCTGCACATTCATCTTATCACCGTAATTTTCTCCTACTCCAACGCTGTTGTAAACAAATACTTTCAGTGAGTCCGATGGCACTCCGCCGCAATCATTGATGGCAAAGACTTTTACATAAGCAAAACCATGAAATGCTGCGTTCCAGGTGACAGTCGAGCTAATCCCGCTACCGGCAATATTACCGGATGTTAGTGGGGAAAGTGTCCAAAGGTATGTGAGTGCACCGGTGGCGCTCTGTGTTTCATATTGTGATGTCGATGTAAAGTGGATGTCCACCTCAATAGGCCCTGTGGGTGTATCCGGTGTTTCCGGTAAAGGATCGATACTGAGTGTCATCTTGTCTGTTATGCTGCCACTACAAGGTGTGATGGCGGTTGCCGTAATGGTAAGGACTACCGTACCATTGCTGATGTCGCCGCTTCCCGGTGTGTAGGTTGCATTTAGCAGGCTGGGGTTATCAAAGGTGCCATCACCTGCAGAGGACCAGTTTATGGATCCATAGTTTGAAGCAGTTCCCAACATTGTATAAGTTTCACCTTCACAGATACCGGCATCAGGGCCTGCACCGGCATTAGGCAATGCCTGAATGATTAATACCATATCGTCTTCAATATCGGTATTACAGGGTGCAATGGATGTTGCAGTGAGTGTAAGTATTACCACTCCATTGCTGATATCGTCACTACCCGGTGTATAGGTTGCATCGAGCAAAGTGGCATCATCGAAGGTGCCGTCACCGTCGGTTGTCCATTCCACGGAAGACTGATTCGTCGCAAAACCTGAAAGAGTATATGGCATATCCTCACAGGTTTCATCATCTGCTCCGGCATAAGCAGTTGCCAGGGCCTGTATGATCAATACCATATCATCTGATGCATGATCACCGCAGGGTGAGAAGGCATAAGCTGTGAGTGTAAGTATTACCACTCCATTGCTGATATCACCATTGCCCGGAGTATAAGTGGCATTTAGTAATGATGCATCATCAAAAGTACCGTCGCCGTCAGTAGTCCATTCCACGTAATCCTGGTTTGTTGCTATACCTGAGAGTGTATATGGCGTATCCTCACAGGTTTCATCGTCCGCTCCGGCATCAACAGTCGGGCTGGGAATTCCATCCAGGCTCCCCAATGCAGTGCCAAGTGAAGTAAACACGACATCAAAACCCAGGTCGTAGGTCATTGTTACGCAAATGAGTTCCATTGATTCACTGTCATCCCAGAGGCGATACAATATAGGGTTCCCGTCGATAAAACCATCCTGGTCGATTGTCAATGGGTCGTCGGTGCAGGCTAGTACCGGCAGTGGGTTGCCGGGGATAATTGGCCCCGTAAGGACAATAGAGCCCACGCAGATCTGTTCACCGCTGGGAATTGTATCGAAAATGCCGATCTCATCCCCGGCTTCAAGGTCAAAGCCATCAATGGTTGCTGCATTAATGATAATATTCATGGGTTGGTAAACGCTCTCGTAAACAGGAACAAAATGTTGCCCTGATAGGGGCACTGAGCTTAACATAAGCAAGCTCAGTGCCATTATTAGACTTTGGATCTTTCTCATAGCAAATCCCGTTAATGAATGATCATTTTCTTGGTCTCACTGAATACTGATCCGGAACCTCTATACTCTAACTGATAATAATAGATACCCGGTTCCAGTGAAGTATTGTTGAAAGAAACAGTATACCTTCCTCTTGGCCTGTAGGTATCCTCAAGGGTCTGGATCCTCCTTCCTGAAACATCAAAGATGCTCAGCAGTACGTCTCCATCTTCATAAATACCATAGGTGATCGTGGTATTTTCAGAGAATGGGTTAGGGTAGTTCTGTCCGAGGAAGGCAAGGTCCGATTGGCTATGTTCTGAAACACCCAGGGCTGAGATCTTCAGGTCGCCGGCATAAGTGCCAAGCCCTGCGAAATCTTCATTACCATAATAATGAGTAGCCTGAATGTTTTCATAAACCATATTGTGGCTTTTGTCCCAGTATCTGAATGTAATACTGTTACCGGCAGTAAAGCCGTCGATTTCCTCTGTTGCAGGATCATCGCCAGCGGCAATGATCACCTGTAAGCCATTATATTCCTGGTGTATCACGGCGCTTCCCACTTCAAGCCCGCCATCATAAACAGCGATCTCATCACCATCTTCAATTACGAATCCATCACAGATGATATCCTGAACCACAATATTCATTGGGTTGAAAGGATTCGATCCGGAAGAGAAGAAGTGTTGAGTTGCGGGGATCTCAGGAGCAATGCCTGGTGTTGAAGCCTTGGTAGGCTGGTCGTAAGTCAGTATGTCGTTGGCAGTGGTCTTGATATAATAACCCTCATCCGGATCGAAGTTGACTATTGTATTCAACCATCCGTAGGGAGGGATATTCTGAATGAAGTTACCTGCCTCATCCATAACCTTGATCAGGGTGTTGTTAGTGATCAGGTCCGCAAGCAGTGTCATTGCATCCTGAGATTGTTTAACGGGATATCCTGCCATGTTCCAACCTGTATTGAGGGCAACATCATAAGGGAAGATCACATATGTTCCGTCCGAGTCAAGGTTTGTATTTGCAGTGACCTTAATATAGTAGCCTTCTGTGTTGGCCATGTTGCCAATAGTGTTGCTCCAGCCCGGTCCCGGGATAAACTGGACGTAGTCCCCGTTTTCATCCTGGACTTTGATCAATGTTGAATTAGTGATCAATGGCTGAACGATGATCTGCATATCCATATTGACAGGCTGTACATAGAATGACATGATGTTCCATCCCTGTGTCAGGTTGATCGATTGGGTATAAGAGAAGAACAGGGTCATGTCATCAGCATCAGGTGTGCTACACGGTGCTGTTGCATTGGCAGTCAGTGTGAGTACAACTGAACCAAAATCAAGGTCGCTGGTGCCCGGTGTATAGGTAGCTGCCAGCAGTGAGGCATCATCAAAAGTGCCATCGCCGGCAGTAGTCCAGGTAACAGAAGACTGGCCTGAAGCTGCACCTGAGAGCGTATAGGTTGATCCTGAATCAACCACATCGTCAGGGCCTGCATTTGCTATGGGCCCGGCCTGTATGCTGAGTGTCATGTCATCGGAAGCATTGCCTGCACAAGGCGCGGTTGCCGTGGCAGTAAGTGTTAGCACAACAGAACCTGCAGTGATATCGGCAGAACTTGGTGTATAAGTAGCTGCGAGCAATGATGCATCATCAAAGGTACCGGTGCCGCCAGTGGTCCAGAGCACAGATGCCTGGTTGGTTGCTGATCCGGAAAGCAGGTATGAGTCTCCTTCACAAATATCGTCATCGGCGCCTGCACCGGCTGTAGGCCCGGCCTGTATGCTGAGTGTCATGTCATCTGATGCATTTGTTCCGCATGGAGGAACAGCTATGGCAGTTAATGTGAGCACAACAGAGCCTGCAGTGATATCGGCAGCACTGGGTGTATAAGTAGCTGCGAGTAATGATGCATCATCAAAGGTTCCTGTACCGCCAGTGGTCCAGAGCACAGATCCCTGATGAGTGGCAGAGCCTGAAAGTGTATAAGAATCTCCTGCACATACATCATCATCAGCGCCTGCATTTGCAGTTGGCTGATCATAAATGCTGAGAGTCATATCATCAGAGGCATTGCCTGTACAAGGCGCGCTTGCCGTGGCAGTAAGTGTTAGCACAACAGAACCTGCAGTGATATCGGCAGAACTTGG
>QMMS01000473.1 GCA_003647375.1 Deltaproteobacteria bacterium | reverse complement strand
GAATTCATAAACACGGTGCATCGGGTCCCCAGATCAAAGGGCGCGTTGCTGCTGCACGCGATTTCAGCAAAAGCCTCAATACCGTAATCGAGAGAGCGGGCAAAGGTTTCGATAAATGATCCGCATCCGGATGAACA
This sequence comes from Deltaproteobacteria bacterium, assembly GCA_003647375.1. The sequence goes on along the minus strand of QMMS01000473.1, from coordinate 3,569 downwards.
GGCTTCATTGACCTGAATATCCGATACGCTATGGTCGCGGATATAAACCGCTTTCATGTCCTGGCCCCCGATATCCAGGATAAAGGATGCCTCGCCGTCAAAACACCTGGCCGCCCGGTAGTGGGCCACGGTTTCAACCACGCCGTCATTGAGGCCGAATGCCGCCCTGATGAGATCTTCCCCGTAACCGGTTGCGGCCGACCGGATCACGCGGGGCCCAAAACCCGCCTCTTTGAATTCTTGCCTGAATGCGGATAACCCCTCCTTGACCGCACCGATCGGATCGCCGTTATTAGACCCGTAATGCCCCAGGACAAACTTTTTTCCGTCATCGACCAGTACCAGTTTAGTGGTGGTGGAACCGGAGTCTATCCCCAAAAAAAGATCCCGGTCTTTTGCTTCGCCGATACTGATTCGGGATACCCGATCCTTTGAGTGCCTTTCCCGCCACGAGTCGAACTCCGACTTGTCTTTAAACAGGGCGGGAAGTCTCCGGGTCCCCCCGTTCACCTTGAGAGATCCTTTTGTTTTGGCCATGGTGAGAATATCCCTGATTCGGGCTCGGTGGGGTTGCCCGTCCCGGATCAGGGCCGCGCCCATGGCGGGAATGAGTTCGGGGTGGTCCGGGACAATCAGGTCATCCGGGTTTGTCAAAGCGAGAACTTTTATGAGGGCCCGGCGCAGCTCGGGATAAAAGGTCAACGGCCCGCCGCCTATGAGTATCTTGCTTTCGATTTCATGGCCTCGCGACAAACTGCCGATGACCTGAAGGGCCACGGAATGAAATACGGAAGCGGCAATATCTTCCTTTGATACGTCCTGACTCAGCAGGGCCTGAATATCGGTTTTGGCAAAGACCCCGCACCGGGAAGCAATGGGATAGAGGGATTTGGCCTTCTCCGCCAGGGCGTTAAATTCAGCAACCGGCACGTTCAGAAGTACGGCCATCTGATCAATAAAGGCTCCGGTACCTCCGGCGCAACTGCCGTTCATCCTGATATCGGGATGAAAATGATCATCAAAAAATATGATCTTTGAGTCCTCGCCGCCGATCTCGATGAATGTTCTGACTTCAGGATAATGCTGCCTTATCAGATGTGCCGATGCCACCACCTCCTGAACAAACGGAAGCCCGAATGTTTCAGCCGTTCCCATTCCCGCAGACCCCGTAACCGCCAGATCAAGCTCTATATTGCCAAGCTCATGCAACGCCTCTTCCAATATCTCCCGGGTTGTTTCTCCGGTTCTGGCCTGGTGACGACGGTAGCGTGTGAAAACCGGGCGACCGGCGTCATCACATATCACAACCTTGGCGGTTGTGGAACCGATATCAACTCCCGATGTATACGTATTTCCCATGCCTCAATCCTTACCCCCTGTTTCTCACATAATCCCTCGCCGAGCAAAACGTATCCACCAAACACACCACAAGCGATTCAGGGTAACGTGGGGGGATGAGCGTAAGCGGCCACATATGTTTTTTGATAATATCCGCTTCTTTCTCGCTTAATTTCGTTACCTGTTTGGCATTCTTGAGGGCGATATTATGATGTCTAAAGCCGTGCAGTCTTGGCCCTTCATGAAGCCAGTCGTAAAAAAAGAGGTCATGGAGCAGGGCGCCCCTGACCATGGCCCTGCAATCCAGAGAGAGCCGTTTGCCCCAGTAAAAGCTTAACCTTGCCACCTCTTTCACGTGATCGAGACGGGTCTTGCCGCGATGGTGCGGATACCGCGATAACCCGGCGACCACCGGATTCTCCAGCAGCGGCGCTGCCATGTTCATAAATTCCTTTTCCATTTTCTGCGAACTTCTCTTTTTTGAGTCATTTTCAACGAGGGGCCGTTTTCCCCTGACGACTATAAAAAAATCGATGGACATCAGAATAACCCCGATGACACCGAATATTCCCTTAACGGAAAGGGAGAGCCAACTTGTCAAATCGAGGTAAATCGGGAGCAGGAGATATTCAAACGCAAAAGCGAGTAAAACCCAGTAAATGGAAAACTTGAGACAAATATGCCCTTTAAACTGGAAACGCTGGTCGGCATAATCCCACAGCCGGACGTTGAAAAAACGCTGCGCATTAAAACCGGAAATGAGCTCAAGACCGGTTGTTATCACAAAATAGCAGAATGCCTTTACAAAAATATTATAGTCATGGATAATCGAGACGGATGCCGTAAGGACCAGGGCGGCGGCACCGTAAAGGATGAGATAAGGACCTTTCAAGAGTCCGGGGTTTATAAAACGACCCTCACGTATGGATCGATAGCAGACCTCTATGGCCCAACCCAGCACAGAAAAGAGGGTGAAAGAGAAAAGTATATTAAACAGATCGACGTTCATTCCGATACACCCTCATCACAGCGTAGAGGCGGGCTGGAAGTATGGGTGCATCTGCTGTCGGATGTAAGGCCGTAAAACAGAACAACCATTAATTCGTCGAGATACTGATCAACCTTTTCTTCACTTTCCTGGACCAGCCAGTTCAGCTCAAAACCTCTCAATGCGTAGGCAATGGCTCTGGCTGTCAAAAGGAAGTCATTAATGTGAAAAACGCCCTTTTCGACCCCTTTCCTTAAAATAGAATGAATGATGCTCACTTCACTTTCGAAAAGCTCATTGCGAATGCTTTCCGCACTGGGCAATAGATTTTCTATCCCTTCCCGATCAAGATTCAAAATATTTACGGCCTGGCGCATAACACTGAATTTTGCTTTGACAAAGGTCACTAACTTATCCATGGCTGAAGCTTCCCGCTCAACCAGGGTCGATATTTTGTCCACTATCTCATTTTTCTCCCTACGAAGAACTTCCAAATAAACCTGATCTTTGTTTCCGAAATAGTTGTAGATGGTTGCCTTGGCCACCCTGGCCACGCGGGCCATCTCCTCAATACTCGTTTTCCGAAGGCCGTATCGCGCAAACATTTTTTTTGCGGTGTTCAGAATGGATTCAATTTTATCCTGTTTCATATGTATTCCAATCCCTATTATATTTTTATACGATAAACCGACTTTTGTATAAAATAAGACAAATATGGTGGGAGTCAAGTGGAAAATTAAAAGTGCATTTACAAGAACCCTTCCTCATCAAAACGTTTCGGGTCTCAGTTCGGAAATTTCCCTTCTGTACTGGGGGACGGTCATAGGAAAATAAATAAATTGACATAGTGAAAGTGATGTGGCAGGAAATACACATGCCCAGATCAGCCCGATTAGACGCACCTGGTGTGCTCCACCACGTTATTATTCGCGGTATTGAACGCCGAAATATTTTCGAAGATAATAAGGATCGTGATAATCTATTGAAGCGCCTTGGGGAATTATTGCCTGCCACCAAGACCTCGTGCCATGCCTGGGCCATGTTATCCAACCACGCCCACTTCCTTTTCCGTACGGGATCAACGGGGCTGTCAATAGTCATGAAGAGACTGCTGACCGGATATGTGGTCAGTTTTAATCGTCGTCACTTGCGTCATGGCCCCCTTTTTCAAAATCGATTCAAGTCGATAGTTTGCCAGAAAGAGGTCTATTTAAAGGAGCTTGTCCGATATATCCATCTCAAT
>QMMS01000472.1 GCA_003647375.1 Deltaproteobacteria bacterium | reverse complement strand
TGGTTTTTCTTCGACTGCGCCATCTTTTTCTCATATGGTGGTCTTTGGGGCGGCCCCTATCTCATGCAGGTGTATGGCTACAGCAAAGCCCAGTCAGGACATATTCTCTCCATGCTGGCCATCGGCATGATCATCGGTAGCCCTCTGCTGAGCTATTTTTCAAATACAGTGGTCAGGTCGCGAAAAATTGCCGTGATGATCTCAAGCGCTATTGTTTTCTGCCTGGTCTTCCCGCTTGCTTTCTTTACGGCAGAAATCCCTCTCATGGGGCATTACATCATCTGCCTGGGGCTGGGAATGTTTTCCAGCGCCATTGTCGTTATCGGGTTCACCACCAACAAGGAGCTCTTTCCAGTCCAGATGGCCGGAACCGCAACCGGCATGATTAATCTATTCCCATTTTCAGGCGGCGCTGTGTTTCAACCGGTTCTGGGTTATGTGCTTGAAAAACAGGGTAGGATAGATGGTGCATTCACCCTGGAAGGCTACCAGCAGGCATTTCTGATTCTGTTTGCCTGCAGTGTCATTGCTCTCATCGCCAGTTTTTTCTTCAAGGAAACACTTCAAAAAGACTGAAAGTCTTTTTGAGTTGCTTAGTTTGTTGAGTTCATTGAGTTCGTTGAGTTGCCACCCGTAAAAAGTATCTTGCCTTATTATCAACTGATAGCTTTCAACAACCCAACGAACACAATAAACTCAACGAACCCAACGAACAAGACAATGCTCTCTTGAAAATCATTCAAAACAGTTTATAGTTAAGAGATTATTATCCAATTTAATTTTGGGGGTATAGTATGAAACTCAAACAAATCACCATTTCAATTGAAAACGAACCCGGTCGACTGCTGGAAGTAACGGAGGCTCTCGGTAATGCCGGAATCAATCTCCGGGCACTGAACCTGGTGGACACCGGTGCTTTTGGTCAACTCCGGCTTATTGTCTCCGATGTCAGAAAAACCCGCCATATCCTGATGGGTATGGAAGCAGTAGCCCATGTCGAGGAAGTGGTTGCCGCAAAGATCGAAGACAAATCCGGCAGCCTGGCATCCATTTTAAAACCGCTCCATGCTGCAAACATCAATGTTGTTTTCATGTACGCCTTCATCGGCCTGTCATCCGACAAGGCGGTCATGATCTTCAAGTTCAGCAACAATGACAAAGCGGTAGAGCTCCTTCAAAGCATTGGCGTCCACATATTGGACGCTGAAGCCTTCGGCATCCTGGAGTCGGGGAATAACAACTTAAAATCGTAAAATTCGAAATACGAATATCGAAATACGAAACAAAGCTTAATACCCAATGTCAAAATGACCCAAACATTGCCGTGGTTTGAACGCTATACGGATTGTTTTGGACATTGGAATTTTGAATATTTGGTATTGTTTCGGATTTTGAATTTAGTGCTTCGGATTTAAAGGTCTTGCACATTGAAAAACCGATCTTCAAATGACTCCCGTGGTCTAAATAATGCCGGCCATTTAGAAACCTGCGATATACCCAGAGACCGCTACCGTGTCTTCCTCCAGGATGTTGCCGATGCATTTTTTGAAACGACTATCCAGGGAGATTTTACCTTCTTCAACGATGCTCTGTGCCGTATATTCGGATATCCCAGAAAAGAGATCGAACATCAGAATTTTAGGCGCTTTATGGATAGTGCCAATGCCGAATATGCCTTCAAAAGCTTCAACAACATGTTCGATACAGGAAAAGGCGTCAACAACATCCTGTGGGAAATTTCCAGAAAAGATGGTAAAACCAGAATAATCGAAATCAATGCCAACCTGCTCGAAGATACAAGCGGTGCCAAGGTAGGCTTTCAGGGAATTGCCAGGGATGTTACGGACAAGGTCAATGCCGAGCGGGCATTGAAGATATCTGAGAAAAAAACCCAGGAACAGTATATGGCCAGTCGCAGGGCCGAACAACGCTATCGTTCCTTTTTGGAATTCCTGCCGGTTCCGGTTTTTGTCTTCAACATGGATGGTACCGTCTTTTACCTGAACCCTGCATTTGAAAAAACCTTTGGATGGACACTCGCTGAACTCAAGGGAAAACAAATCTCCTTTGTGCCGGATGATCAGAAGGATAAAACCCGCCTGGGTATCCAGCAGCTTCTTGAGAACAAGAGAATTTACGGGTTCGAAACCCAACGACTCACCAAAGATGGCAAGCTTTTAAATATTGTTCTGGATGGTGCTATTTTTTATGACAAGAACAATCAGCCGGCCGGCCAGATTGTTACACTCCATGATGTTACCAAGGAAAATCGTGTCTCCCGCATCAACCAGGCCCTTTTCAGAATTGCCCAGGCACTCTATGAATTCAGGGGATTGGACGAACGACTGCAATTTATCGCCAAGGAAGTCAAAGAACTCATCAACAGCAGCGGTTCCATGGTCATTCTGGTGGATCATAAAACAGACGAATTCTTTTTTCGTGAGGCTGCCTTCGAAAATGAGATCACGGGCAAAAAGATTAAAGAAATCCGCTTTCCTCTAGATAAAGGTGTTGCCGGCGAGGTCTATCGCACCGGAAAACCCATGATCGTCAACGATACATCCAACAGCCCGTATTTCTTCAAACAGGTGGACGACCAGGCCGACATGCAGACACACAGTATGCTGGATGTCCCCATCCATATCGAGGACCGAATGATCGGGGTTTTGTGTATCGTCAACAAGAGAGTGGGCCCCTTTGACCAGACTGATGTGGATCTGGTGAGTGCCATTGCCAATATGGTGGCACTACCCATCGAAAACGCCCGGATCAACGAAGCCCTTGGAAATTCCTATGAAAATGTCAAAACCCTGAACCGCGCCAAAGACCGGGTCATTCACCACCTTTCCCATGAGCTTAAAACACCCGTCTCTGTTCTGTCTGCATCATTGAACCTTCTGAAAAAAAAATATCAAGGGCCCGATGCCGATGGTCTTTCCAAAATCCTGGATCGTGCGGAGCGAAACCTTGACCGGATCCTGGATATGCAGTATAAAATCGAAGATATCCTAGGCAAACGCGACTACCGAAGCCATCGCATGCTTTCTACCCTGCTGGATGCCTGTCAAGACGAGCTCGAGGCCATGGTTGCGGATGAAATGGGTTCGGAACGATTCACGGACCGTTTACGGCATCGTATCGACACCCTGTTTGGTCCACGCAATATGACAACCGAAGAAATCGAACCCGGATCTTTTTTATCCCGTCTTTTTGAATCGTTACGCCCTCGCTTTGCACATCGTTCTTTTGATATCGAAACACGCTTTGATCCCACCGAGGCGATTTTGATTCCCCCGGAGGTTTTGACTAAAATAGCAGTGGGGCTTATCCGTAACGCTATTGAAAACACACCGGATGGCGGGCGCATCATTATATCGTTGACTCAGGGATCCAAGGGGCCTAAATTCATAGTCCAGGATTTTGGTGTGGGGATGTCGGAAGAGAACCAACGCTTGATTTTCGAAAATTATTTCACGGCATATGAGACATCCCAATATGCATCAAAAAAGCCATATGATTTCAACGCCGGCGGCAAGGGTTTTGATCTCATTCGGATACGGATTTTTTCCGAGAGATATCACTTTAAGTTGAAAATGACATCCAAGCGATGCCCCCATCTCGCAAGCGACCAGGAATCAGGCCCCGGCAGCATCGCTGCCTGTGAGCATTGCAAAAAAGATGAAGATTGTCTATCATCCGGGACAACCATGACGGT
>QMMS01000471.1 GCA_003647375.1 Deltaproteobacteria bacterium | reverse complement strand
TTTGTATCTCTTCTGGGCCGAATGTATGGGAATCATCCAGGATGGCTGGCCCTATTTTTTCTGTTTTCGTCATTTTTTCCGGATAACTATCACACCCTTAGGCGGTATTCAAGATGTCGGGCATAATATTGACAATACCATGTCCTGATTGTCGTACAACAAAAGGGCATTTTTCCTTGTTGGGGATTGAAATTTCATACGAAGGATAAAAAAATGGTGGACATAAAACTTACGAAGGTGCTATGTAATATTGTTACGCTGCAAAAATAAAAAAACACGTTATATTTTGCATAATTTTTGTTTTAATGATGGGGGGTGATCTTCTGGGAAGTGTCGTAAAAAAACGCAGAAAGAAAATGCGCAAACATAAGCACAGAAAACTGTTGGCCCGCACCAGGCATCAGAGAAGAAAAGGTAAATAAAAAAAAGTGCGGGGCTGCTGTTAAAGCAGGCCCGCGCTTTTTTAGGGGGATTTATTCGGGCGTTTCCGTGTACCCTTTCAGGTATTTGAAAAACTCGGAGTCGGTCGATAGAATGAGTTCACTGTCCTTGTCGAGGGCTTCGCCATAGATTTCCAGGGTTTTGGTGAACGAGTAGAACTCAGGATCGATGCCGAATGCGTTGGCAAATACGGTTGTTGCTTTGGCATCGGCCTCTCCTTTTATTTCCTGGGCGGTTCGGTAGGCCTCTGAGGTGATCTGCTTCAGATACCTCTCTTTTTCTCCCAGGATTTTCCTGGCTTCGCCCTTGCCTTCGGAACGGAATTTTTCCGCGATCTGTTTCCTTTCTGCGATCATCCTGCCATAAACCGATTTTCTGACCTGCTCCACATAATTGATGCGCTTGATTTTGACATCCACCAACTCGATGCCGAACGCCGTGAGCTTGGGTTGGGCCTGTTGCAGGATTCCCCGGGTGATTTCACCTCTGCCGATTTCAATAGCGTAGGTATCCCGCTTATTTTCCGATTCATCTTCACGGCCGATCTCGGCCGTATCCATTTCACGATTTGTATTTCTGACCGCCGAGATAAGCCGGTGGGAGGTGATGGCGTTGCGCACGGCCGGGTCGATAATGTCGTTGAGTTTACCAATGGCGTTAAAGCGGTTGTTGACCGTCTGGAAAAAGGTGATGGGGTCAACGATTTTCCAGCGGGCAAACGTGTCCACCCAGATGAAGGTCTTGTCCAGGGTGGGGATTTGCCCGGGGTCGCCGTCCCATCCTAGAAGATTATTTGCAAAATAATTAGCTTTTTGAATAAACGGTATCTTGAATTTCAGCCCCGGGTCAACCTTGGGTTTACCGATGATTCGTCCGAACTGTGTGATCACGACCTGCTCGGTTTCATCAACCGTGTAGGCCGCGTTATAGATAAATACGATAAGTATTATTGCAACAATGATGATTATGCCTTTTGGTTTCATTTGGTCACACCGCCCTGGTTTCCGAGGTTAAGTAAGGGGAGTATATTCTGCATATCTGAGTCGATGATATATTTTTTGCCAAGTTTCGGGAAAAGGTCTTTGAGTGTTTCAAGGTAAAGTCTGCGCTTGGTGACATCTTTGGCCTTTACATATTCGTTGTAAACAGAGATAAACCGTGCCGAATCACCTTCTGCCCGGTTGACTCTGTCCAAGGCATAACCTTCAGCCGCTTTGATGGTTCGTTCGGCCTCGCCCCTGGCCGCCGGAATTGCTTTATTGTAATCTTCCCTGGCCTGGTAGATCATCTGCTCTTTTTCCTGGGTGGCCTGGTTGACTTCATTAAAGGAGGGCTGTACCGGACCCGGGACATTGGTTTTTTTCATTTCAATGGTCACGATCTGGACGCCTGAACTGGCGTCATCGAGTTCTTTCTGGAGTTGAAGCCTGGCCTCGACCGCAATCTCGTCCCGCTTGCTGATGACCTCGTTGATACTGCGGTCGCCGACAACCGTGCGCATGCTCGCTTCGGACATGTCAATCAGGAGCGTTCGCGGTTCCTTGACCATGAATAGGTAATCGAAGGGGTTCTTGATTTTATACTGCACAATCCAGGGTACAAGGCCCACGTTCAGGTCGCCGGTCAGCATCAGGGAGACCTGGATGTTTTCGGTATCGGAGGTAAAACGGGAACGATTGTTGGGTTGCGTGTTGCGGAAGCCGAACTCCTCCGTCTGAACGCGTTTCACGTTGACCTTGGTGACTTTTTCAATACCGGCCGGGAGCTTGAAGTTCAACCCGGGATTTTCAGTACGGGCATACTTGCCGAAGCGTTGTACCACCCCCACTTCATCCTGCTTGACCGTGTAAACCACCGACGATCCGAAGAACAGGGCCAGGATGATAATGACCATGAACAACCCGCCGGGAAGTTTGAATTTCTTCAACTGGTTGAGAATTTCGTCCACCTGGGGTGGGGTGCCGCGCTTGGCTTGTTGCTGCTCTTTCAGTTTTTCCCAATCCCAACTCATAATCGCATTCCTGTATGAAATTTAGGTTTTTAACGGATCCGGTTCTTTTTTACCGGATGGGGTAGTCATGGTGCCTGAATTCAAATTATGGAAATTCAAGCACATTATTAACTAATCTAAGTTCCCCACCCTTTCAAGTCAAGAAGAAACGGAAAAAAGACAGTAATTAAGCCTTTTATCTGCAAGGCTATTTTTGTATGGTGTTCACCAGAAACATACATGATAAAAACGAGATGAAATTGACGAAGAGACGCGCTAAAAAGTCCGACCAATTTGTCAAAGTCGGCCACATCATCCAGGATGTTCTCCGTTCCCAGCGAAAGTACGGGGATGCGAAAATGATCCGGGTCTGGGATGTGTGGGCGTCGGCGGTGGGCGAACACATCGGCGCAAACACAAGTCCGGCGGCATTCAAGGGCAGGCTTCTCATTGTCAATGTTGTTGATTCAGCCTGGCTCCAGCAGTTGTGGTTTTTAAAAAAGGATATTCTCGGAAAAGTGAACGACTGCCTGGGGGAAGACCTTGTGGGAGAGATCAAATTCAAGATCGGGCCGGTTTAATTAGCCACAGAGCCTCGGGATTCGGAATGCGGAATGCCGGCCCTAAATAGGACGGAAGTTTGGAGGTTAAGGACAGACCTTGAACCGCAAAGATCGCAAAGATTTTCTTAACGTCCGTGGCGTCTTGAGCGAAGCGGGCGGTAAGGTTAAGGGGCGGAGAACGAAGGAACCCGCAACCTGACACCCGAAACCCGACACCATTTATTATAGTGATGGACAATACAACCACCGACACTTTCTTCAATGGACAGGTGACTGTAAAACAGTCGCGCACGGGATACCGCTACTCCATCGATGCGGTCATTTTGGCGGGCCACGTCCGGCCCCGGCCGGCGGACCGTATTGTGGATCTGGGAACGGGCTGCGGGATCATACCGCTGATCATAGGGTTTCGATATCCCGGCGTCAAACTGTACGGTGTGGAGATACAGCAAGATCTGGCAGATATTGCCCGGGCCAACGTTAAGGCCAACCATCTGGAAAAACGGGTTGAGATATTGCCTGCGGACATGCGGACGCTGAAGCCGTCCATCGTTTCCGGACCGGTGGATCAGGTGGTGAGCAACCCGCCTTATCACCGGATTTCTACTGGCAGAATCAATCCCGACAGCCAGCGCGCGATTGCCAGGCACGAACTCAAGGTGACCCTTGAAGACGTCCTGAAGGCGGCAGAGGCCATGCTCAGAACCGCCGGTAAATTTGTG
>QMMS01000470.1 GCA_003647375.1 Deltaproteobacteria bacterium | reverse complement strand
TCCCCATGCAGCACTTTCAACTTGGCATCGATGAGCTGCTTTTGATCCAGACGTAGCAGGTTTTTGAGTTTGTTCATCAGGTAATGTTCATACTGGTCCATCTTGCCATCCACATAGACGATCCGCCACAAGGTCTCGACAATTTCGATCTTTTCCTCGTTGGTATAGTTCTCGTTGATCAGTTTTGCAAACTGCCACAGATCAAGACTTTTATCCAACTCAGCTTCGGCCTCTGCAATCAGTGCATCGGCATGTTCTTCCAAGAGGTCGTATTTGTTTTTGAGTATCGACAGAACGGTTTCCAGTTCCTCTTCTGTAAACGTCTCATCGATTCGCGCAATCTCCACCAGAAGCGCGCATGTGGCAACCCTGATATCGTGTTCACTGTGCTGCCCCGGCTCCCGTGGATCATTCCCCTGCGCTTTTGTAAAAAATCGTTTTAATGAATTCAGCATATCCCACCATCCTCATTAAGCTGTCTTAGGCCAGCATATAATTGTTCATCTTAAGTTATCTATAGTCCTTATAGTCCACCCCACACTGTTTGGCCTTGTAGGCAAACTTCCGTACCGTTGTCTGAAGAAGTTCGGCGGCCAACGTAATATTGCCCCGCATATTTTTCAAGGCATCGATGAGCATCTCCCGCTCGAGCTTATTCACGGCATCTTCCAGGGACAGTGCCGGCATGGTATCGGTTTCCTTGCCGGTCTGCAGCGTCGGAGGTAGATGATAGCTGTGAACAACACCCCCGTCACACAGCAGAACAGCACGTTCGATACAGTTCTCTAGTTCCCTTACGTTACCGGGCCAATGGTATTCTACCATCATATCAATGGCAGGTGTTGAAAGCCGCTTGATATCCCTGTTGTTCTCACGTACATATTTTTCCAGGAAATAGTCTGCCAGGAGCAACACATCGGTCTTGCGTTCCCGCAACGGAGGCATGTAGATGGGAAATACATTCAGGCGGTAATACAAATCCCCCCTGAAGCTGCCGTCTTCAACCGATTCTTCCAGATTCTTGTTTGTGGCGGCAGTGACCCGCACGTCACATTTGATAGTTCGATGACCCCCGACACGTTCGAATTCTCTCTCCTGGAGAACTCTCAGGAGTCGGACCTGAACATCGAGACCAACGGCTCCGATTTCATCCAGGAAAATCGTTCCCTTGTGTGCTTGTTCAAACTTGCCGAGCTTTTGATTGATAGCACCGGTAAATGCCCCTTTTTCATGACCAAACAACTCGCTTTCAATGAGATTGACCGGGAGCGCCGCACAGTTGACTTTGACAAAAGGACTTTTGACTCTCAGGCTGTTGTAATGAATCGAGTTGGCTACCAGTTCTTTACCGGTGCCGCTTTCTCCCCTGATCAGAACGGTGGCATTGCTTCTGGAAACCTGCGATATCATCTGGAAAACGTCCCGCATCTTATTGCTGTTGCCGATGATGTCGGTAACGCGGTATTTCTTTTCAAGTTCACCCCGCAGGCGTTTGTTTTCTTTGCGAAGGCGGTCTTTTTCCAGCCGAATCGTCTCCAGGTTGATCACGTGTCTCGCCAGCATGGTGGCAACAACGGACATAAGTTTTTCACCGTCTTTTAGATCGTAGGTTTCATCATACGGCTTGTCTACGCTGAAGGCTCCGATGACCTGATTTCCCTTTTTTATGGGGGCACAGATAAAAGACATTTCCTGGCCCATTTTTTTCTTTCGGGATGTTGTCCGATTGAGAAAAAGGGGTTCTTTGCTTATTTTTGGGATCGTCAAGACCTTGCCGGTCTGGAAAACCCGTCCGGTGATGCCTTCCCCGATTTTATACCTGACGCTTTCGACATCACGTTTTGAAAGACCGTGGGCCACCTCAATATTTATTTCGTTTTTAAAAGGATTCAGTATAGTGATGGTTCCACGAACCATGTTCATAGAATTGGACAAAATATCCAGAACCCGATATAAAGATTTCTTTAGATCCAGGTGCGCATTCAGCGCGACACTGATTTCGTAAAGGAGAGTCACTTCTTCAATTTTTTTCATCTGACGTCCCTAACCCGGATAAGCTGGAAAAGAAAAAGATCTTTTATCACGAAATTCAGTTAATAACATTTTTGTAATAATTTACAACAGTCAATTCAAATTTGTAGTGCAGGCATTTTTTCATGATCATTCACGTCGACATGGACGCATTCTATGCATCGGTGGAGCAGCTGGACAACCCAGACCTGAAAGGTCAATGCGTCATGGTGGGTGGCACCACAAACCGGGGCGTTGTGTCAGCTGCTAGCTACGAAGCTCGAAAATACGGTGTCCATTCCGCCATGCCTATTTTCCAGGCAAAGCAGAAATGTCCCAATGGTGTATTTGTGCCGCCCCGAATGTCCCGCTACAAGGCTGTTTCACGGCGCATCCTGGCGATACTGAAAGGATATTCCCCACTGGTTGAGATGGTGTCCATAGACGAGGCTTATATCGACATCTCCGGGTGCACCGGCATCCTGGGCCCTCCCCGGGAAATCGCGCTCACCATAAAGAAACAGGTCCAAACAGAGACCTGTTTGACCTGTTCGGTAGGAGTTGCCCCGGTGCGGTTTCTGGCCAAGATTGCCTCTGATCTGGACAAGCCTGACGGGCTCACCATTATTCGTCCGGAACAGGTGAATTGTTTCATTGATTCCCTTGCGATCCAAAAAGTTCCCGGTGTCGGCAAAAAAAGCACAGAACAGCTCAACCGGCTTGGAGTCCGTTTTCTCGGAGACATCAAACATTACCCAAAAGAAATGCTGACAAAACGCATGGGCAAATTCGGGTATCGATTGATCGATCTTTCTAACGGAATCGATACAACACCGGTATCCCCTGAATCGGAGCACAAATCCGTCAGTTCGGAGCTTACCCTGGCAAAAAACACCATGGACATGCGCTACCTCAAACAAACTCTTTTACAACAATCAGAACGGGTCGGCAGAGAACTTAGAAAAATGGGTGTTAAGGCCAAGGTGGTAACCTTGAAGCTGAAGCACGATGATTTTAAACAGGTCACACGTCGCATTACGATTCAATCGCCCACACAATCTACGGACACAATTTATAGGGAAGCGGCCAGGCTTCTGGATCAATACAGCCTGGCTCAGAAAGTTCGGTTGGTGGGCGTAGGCGCTTCCGGTTTTATCAGCGCAACCGAACCCGTTCAGATGAGTATCTTCGACAAAACCCCGGCCGGGAGCGGAAATTGGGAGAAAGTCGATAAAACACTCGACCATATCGGCAAAAAGTTTGGAAAGGATGCTGTTCACCGGGCATCCTTGTCAGGCAATACCAACAAAAAATTATCGTCTTGAAAAATCACCTTTGTAGATACCCGGGTCCAAAGGGCCCGGCACTGATTCAAACATAGTGCTTGAACTTGTATCTCCAAGGTCTTGTTTTGATCATTCGAATTTGGATCATTCGGTATTGTTTAGGATTTCGAATTTCGTGCTTCGGATTTAAGTAACTACCGCCATCGGCATAGCCAAATATCTCTGACCTAGCCCAAAGGACCAGGGTATCTACTTTGCAGCCGTGCTTTGAAGCACCTGCGTTGCCTGCTCGAGAATCCCTTCTGGAAAACCAACGACGGGATAGATCACAAGAAACCCGACGATCCACAGCAACAGCATGGACAGTACAAAAAATCCAAAACCGTATTTTACAAAATCAATCGCTTCAAGGACCCTCTTA
>QMMS01000469.1 GCA_003647375.1 Deltaproteobacteria bacterium | reverse complement strand
TTGTTCAATTGAGGCGACAACTACCCTGACACATAGGGAAAGGGCCATCTTATATATAGGCAATATTTATGGGCGTTTCTTGGTGATATGAAATTTGGAATTTTGAAGCCTTTTTAGCAAACAGTCTTTTTCCTAAATTGTGGATACCCTTGACTTTAGCCAGAATGATTTGGATCATTTTTTCATATTAGTTGATTATTTGCGTGATGAAAGGAATCTCTCACAAACACAAGATTTTGTGTCTGACTATGATACAGGAAACCTAAGATTATTAATAATAGTCCGGGCCTCTGAATTCGGCATTGGGGGAATTTCGTTTTTGATATAGTCCTCGGTGAAGATATGAATGATATCTATACAAATCAAAACCATTTTCTTATAAAAGTAGAAGTCAGAATGATGCAAGTATGGGCAACTGATGAGCTCATGTGAAAACGGGCTTTTCATACCCTAAAAAAGATTTTTTCCAACCACTGTATATTGTGTCAAATTTTATTTGGAAAAAGCAATCTTATGAAAACCATGGATCAATAGATGGATGGACAGGTCATCAGTACTGGCCGAAGAAGTAAATGCCTTTATTGATAGCCTTCTCAGCGACACATAACAGACACATCAAATACCTTTTTACTATTTCAAAAATTCATATCCCAATAAGGATATTTTCCATTTAAAGTCATTAAGAATACAAATAGTTACCCGGGTTAGTCATACTATCCTTGTCGGTAGTCATCTTCTTTTATGTCGGCATAAGGTGGGATATTTAATCGCACTGTGTTCCCCCGAATTTGCTTGAAAACTCAAGCAGTAAAATCCCCTTGTTGTCTGAAATAAATGCCGATAAATCTTTACCATCGATATCTCCATCTTTATCAAAATCACCCTCGCAGGCGTCCACGGAGAAATCATACTGCCATACGCTGCCATGCGATGTGCCGGCGTAGAGCCGTTTCGGCGATGTGTCGCTGATGGACAGCCGGTTTATGCTCATGTTGCCCAAACCACTATTGAACTCATCCCACGAGCTGCCGCCGTTATCGGAAACGAACACACCGCTGTCACCCGTGCCAACATATAAGATCTCGGAATCGCTGGACCTGCCAATAACCAATGTGGTCATGTCGTCGCTGGGAAGGCCGTTAATTTTAGCCCAACTGAACCCGTCCCATGTCCACAGACCGACATCCGTGGCTGCGTATGCGATAGCGTCTGCTCCAACCACAATATCACGCACTTCCCAGAATGTGTCCACCCCCGGTGAGATATCTGTCCAAAGGTAACCGCCATTTTCAGAATAACACACATATCCCTGATGAAAGGTGCCATAGAAAAGCCTGTCCGGATCGTTTGGATCCGAGACGATCGAACTTGCCCAAAACTCTAAAGGGTGGTCCGTCCACGTGGTGCCGCCATTGTTGCTTAAATATACCCCCCCATAAGGACTGCCGACCGTCACAATTATTTTTTGGGCATTATCGGGATGTATCCAGATATCCGTCACTCCCATGGAAATATTACCGGAGACGTAGAACATAGGCCCGGTAGAGGCCCAGTTCAACCCACCGTCGGTACTCATATCTAGGCGATAGGTTGTGCTTGATCTATCTTCCCATCCAAAACCGGCATATAGCCGATCAGGATTCTGGGGATCATAGGTAACGGCGGAACGATTGGTGGGTGAATTGACAAGCTCTCCCCATGAAGAGCCGCCATCAGTGGAAATTGCAAGGCGGCGATAACCCTCTATGGCTGCAACGACCGTGTTCGACGATTCCGGTCGAACCGCGATATCAAGTATGTTGGTTGCATTCAAACGGGTCGGATACCAGTCGCCGCTCGAGCGCACCTTGTATATGCCGGCAGAGATAAAACCAGTGCAAAAATAGGTCTCTTCGCTCGGGTTCATGACGATACTGGTCGGAGAGGTTGCCGGCAGGCCATCTGAGAAAAAAGGGATCCATAATTGCGATCGGTGATTGAAAATCCAAAGTGGTACCCCGGCACTCCCGGACCCGATATACACCAGATCCGCATTGGCCGGATTGACTGTCAATGCCGGTGTAAAGGCAGCTGACCAGACACTCCAGGTCGTCCCCCCGTCGGTGCTGGTACAAAACATGTTGAATTGCCCGGGGCTCGGATCATCGCCGAGCGTGGCAAACAAGGTTTTGGGGAGATATCCCTGCGGGGTTATGGCAAGCCCGCCGATATATTGCCATGAGCCTTTGAAGGCTTTGTCAGTCCATGTATCCCCGCCGTCAGTGCTTACGAGGAAGGCAGCAAACACGGGCACGCCATAATTATGTCCACCCGCGTAAACAGTGGCGGAATCATCAGGGTCCACAACAATGGTGGTAATTTTTCTCATCACAGGCTCATCTGTGCCCCCGAAGGAAATCGTCAAGGACCAGTCGTCCCCACCATTGGTGCTTTTATATATGCCGATAACCTCTTCCGGCCAAGCGTTTTCCCAACTGCCGGTCCCGGCATAGATGGTGTCTGTGTGCTCAGGATCGATTGCAATCGCATTCACATCCTGTCCGGCGATTCCCATCAGGGACCACGACAGGCCGCCGTCCACACTCTTGAGTATGCCTCCGGCTGCATATGTATGGGTGGTACCGGCATACACGATCTCCGGATTGTCGGGCACGACCTGAATGTTCAGCACTTCAGTATCGGGAAAGCTGGTTTTTGCCCAGGTTTCCCCGCTGTCGACGCTTTTCCATATTCCCGATTTGGTACCGGCATAGATGATAGCCGAATGGGAGACAGAACGAATCATACAGGTCACGTCCCCTCCCGCGGGACCGCCGCTCGTCCATTCAGAATGGGCCGGTAGCGGCAAAGCAAATAGCACAAGCAGCAAAATTAAGGAAAAGCGCATAATCCGCCTGACGCGGCTAACTGGTTGTTGCATGACGATTCCTCCTTTTTCATTTTATAATACGGTACGCATTATAAATGCCGCAGGCACGTATCAGGATAGCGTCAGCTTGGTTGGAAGAAGTGTGGAATAGAAAATATGCAGTCGTACTACGTTGAACAGATGACCAATTTAATCAAACGCACCAGAAGCATGTCAAGGGTTTTGAGGGGGAATGATGGATTCATGGTACAGTGCCGATCAATGAGATCCAAACCAGGCGTTGCCGGCCGGTGTAGCTGCTCAACAGCCTGTGGCATAACCGCCAGCCTACAGGGCAAGAACCGCCTGTTTAAGAAAGCGGGGTCAAGTCTCCGTTTGACCTTTCCGTTACCGTTTCAATACCCCCTGTTACCATTTCCAACGCATACCCCTAATGATAAGTAAATGTTTTTTTTGAAAAAATCAATGAAAAAACTCTATAGTACTGAAATATCCTGCTGTTTTGACGGTAAGGTAAATCTTGATTTTTCCTCGTTCAAGCACAGCCTGATTATCGGTGGCTCTGTATTTGAAAAGAGGCTGAGCTTTCATGGCGGGGCGGTTGGAGGTCAGCTCAGACTCACAGGCAATACAATGACATGTAATTTTTGAAAAGTAGTCATTCGGGGTTGATCATTTTTCCAATTACTGGTGTTGATTTTATTTGAGTCGGTGATCTCGATATCTATTGGTAAATTAGCTCTATTTGATGCTTCCGTGCTGTATATCCTGGGATTTTTCCCCATACGGGTTTCAAGCGGAATAACTGTCCATGGATAGCCACCACTCGCTAACATAACATTCATCAGAAATCTT
>QMMS01000468.1 GCA_003647375.1 Deltaproteobacteria bacterium | reverse complement strand
TTTACGCTTCAATGTTGCTACGGACATTTTTTATACAACGGTCAGCGCGACACGCAGAACAATGACCCTTTACCGATTAGTGATAGTATCGCAAAAGTGGAATACAGAATAGCCTATATTGCATTTTGCGTGGATTTCAGCAATCAGGGGAGAAAGTTATTGGATAGCTTCAATACAATCACCTCAATAGATAATGAGAATATTCAATTTGGTTGTGCAGAATGGTTCTGGAAAAGGCAAGTCAACTCATACGCATTACAGGTTGAACCGGATAGATATAAGTTCGAAGATAAAGCGATAATCGACTATCATGAAGCACTGAAAATTGAAACCGTTCGGAATATGTTTTTCGACCAACTAATGGATATATTACTAACGCAAAATGAAAAAAGGTGAGAACTTGCAGTTTCAGCTGGTCTGCGATGTTAACCCAGATATCTCCAATTATGCTGTGAGTAGTCCTATCCCGCTAAAAACATTAAGCTATTTTAGGTTGTGTCAGAAAATGACAAATTATTAATAATAACAGACCAATAAGTCATTATTCTGGTAATATTTTTATCGAGTTTTTCACATAATATTCTCCTATTTATCTTCCTCTACGTTTCATACAGGCAGGATATTCGTAGGCATCAAAGATTATCCAACCACGCCATGATTTCATCCTTGTTTTGAGCATTGAATAATGCATTGATTTCTGGATGGTCGATTAGGACCGACCGGTTAAATTCGGTAAATTTTTTTTGGACCTTGCGCTTGTTCGTTAGGTCGAGTTGAAGATATACCATTGTAGCTTTAAGGTCTTCGTGTCCGAGTTGGATTCGGATATCCGAGAGGGAACATCCGGAGCTGAGCATGCTCATGGCACACGAGTGACGGAAGCTGTGGACAGGACTTAGTGATTTGAGGCGTTTTGGTGGCAAAGTGGCGGTCAGGTACTTTTTACAGACACGATATATGCCATGTCGCGTCAGTTCTTTTCCCCGTTGGTTGATGAACAGCCTGTGGCGATACGCCGGCTTGGGTTCCTTCCGATATTTATCGATATAATTTTTGAGCAGGACACTTGTTTCCGGCATAAGCGTGATCTGACGAAAGCGGTTTCCCTTGCCCAGTATGACAAGGGTTCTTTGTTCTTGATTGAAGTAGTCAAGGTTCAATGTCGCGACCTCGGTGGCTCTGGCGCCAGAGTCATAGAGCAAAACCAAAAGGCAGTAATCCCGGAACCCTTCTTGTGGGTATAAATCTACAGATTGCATGACCTTAAAAATTTCATCCGGATATAGAAAACCGATCAGTTTTCTTTGATATCGTTTTTGAGGTATCGCCATGATTTTTTCGACAACATCTTTTTTTTCAGGGTGCATGAACCGGATCATCTTTGCCAACGATTTGATGGCTGCCAACCGATGGTTACGGGTGACAGGAGCATTTTGTCTTTTTTGCTCAAGATCAACCAAAAAGGCAAGGACCATATCGGGTGTGAGATGATCCAGCATGAGCGATCCGGTTTTGATCTTAAGCCTGTTGGCGGCGAATGGGATAAAGAGTTTAAATGCATCCCGATAAGCTCTGATTGTATGTTGGCTCACCCCTTTTATATGCGGAAGATAGTTGCTAAAAAATTGATGTAAACACGTCGAAAGTTTCATTTCACTACCGCCCGTGATTTGGTATATTCGAGTAATCCCATGCGGTGTTCAGCGTCTTTTACTTTGAGATAGGCGCCTGTATACTGGTATTTGCGATGTCCCATATAAGTCGCCAGTACCGGCAGTGCATGTTGTGGTGATTGGCCGCGTGCTCCGATTTTATTTAGCGTGTTGATGGCAAATGAATGACGCAAGGAATGCGGCACAGGCGCACCGAAGGTAACGTTGCCAATAACCTGTTCCGGGCGGTAAAGACCCATCTCCCTTACCGCACGATGGAAGGCGCGTCGGATATTACTATCGTTTAATGGTGCACAACCTTTACCGGCCAGAAGGTACTCATTCTGGTCATTGGCTCGTAAATTTTCCCGTGCTGTAAGATAGCCTTCTATTTCAGCCAATACAATTTTGGGGACGGGGATCAAGCGGTCCTTTCGGAACTTCGTTCTTTCGATATAAACCGTTCCCTCATCTTTGCGGTAATGACATCCATGCAGATGCAAGGGTTCGTTTATTCTCATGCCGCAGCGTGCCAGCATTACGATGGCTAGGTATTTCGCCATGTCCAACAAAAAATAGGTTTCACTTTTGCGGATGTTTTTACAGACAGTTCTGATAAGCGCTTCGGTTTGCTGCTGTGAGAAGACAAAAGGCACAAAATAGCGCTTGGGAAGTCTCGGGATGTCCTTCAACGGGTTTTCTTCGAGAATGCCTTTTCGCACCATAAATCGAAAGAAGCCTCGTGTATCCAGCAGGATCTCATTAACTGTGTTGGGATGCTCGCTGATCTCAGCCCTTAGCTGCAGAAAAAACGATGGCTGCAATTGATCCCAGCCGATGTTTTGTTTTTGCAGGTACCGGTCAAACGCGAGCAGTCTCGGCTTCAGTGGATTTTCTGCATACCCCAGCTCTTTACGGTAGGTCAGATATGCTTCCAGCTGTTTGGCCAAAAAGCTTTCAAAGGGTTTCATTAAAAAGAACCTCTCGCATGAGTTTGGTGTGTACATGCAGATATTTCTGTGTCGACTCGATGTCATCATGTCCCAACATTTCTTTGACTTCAAAGACAGTAGCGCCACTTTCAAGCAAATTCTGCGCATACGTGTGACGCAGCCAATAGGCCGTCGAGGGGAGTCCTGCCGCCTTCATCACTTTTCGGATGTGCTGGCCGATCGTATTCGGGCTGACAGGCCGATAAGGTGGATGAAGACTCAAAAAGAGCGTGTTGTGTTTGCTTTGAGGCCGTGCTGCAATCCTGTAGGCCGCCACGGCTTTCAGCGCGGTATCAGGTATCGGAAGTACAATAGGGCGGTTGTTCTTCCTGTCTGTAAGCGTCAGTTCTGCTTTGCTGAAGGAGATGTCATCCAATCTGATCAGGGCAACTTCCTGTGGACGAAGCCCCAAGCTATAGGCAAGGTGCATCATGGCATACGTCCGGATCTCGCTGTCGGAAGAAAGGTTGAAGCCGGCAAACAATTTCTTTATTTCGTCTGGTCGTAAGAACTTGGGTGGCTTGGACAACCCATAGTGCCTTTTTGCCACGATAAAAGAGGCCAGATCGCGTTTGATAATATTACGTTCCCGATAAAGATAGGTTAAAAAACCGCGCAGCTTTGAACGGTAGGCCCTTTGGGTAGATGGGCTAAAGGGAACAAAAAATTGTGCCAAAAATGCATCCACATGTTCAATGACAAGACGCTTAAGATCAATTTGCTCTTTCTGTAAGTAATCATGCAAAGCACAAAGAACTCTTCGGGCTTGCCGTCTGTTGCGATCAGTCCACGATTCCTTTTGCTGATAATAAGCCAGATAGCCTTCATAAATGGTCGGTAGCTTTACTATGTCGTTTCTTGCCGACAATGGCCGTGATATCTTTTTCTGGTCGAACAAATAGCGTGAGAGTCCATAAATGGCAGGCCGCTGATAAGACTTACCGGTTTTCTTAAATTGCCTGAGCGTATCCTCCGTAAAGATCGCTTCAAAGGTACATTTTCTTTGTTTGATGAACACGCTAAACTGCTTCAATCCCCGTGCATACACTTCCCGCGTACTCCTTTTATACCCGTTTTCCGCCATCCATTGAAGGTA
>QMMS01000467.1 GCA_003647375.1 Deltaproteobacteria bacterium | reverse complement strand
TTGGTAAACGGCAGTCATCCCCTCTTTATCAAAGGAGGCGGTTAATAGTATGAATCACAGTCGTTGGTAAAAAATATGCATCCTTCCCTTACCAAACGAGGAGGTTGGTCGTATCAAGGATAATGGAGTAATGGAGTGATGGAGTAATGGAAAAACCACATGACAAAACTCCAGGAATTCCATTAGATATTTTTTTGCATACATTCTCTGTGACTTTAAGACCAACACTCCAGTACTCCAACATTCCGGCACTCCATTACTCCAACACTCCATCACTCCAGTCCTTATTCTTTTCCATCACTCCATTACTCCAGCACTCCAACACTTTACATGTCGACATAACAAAAATTGCCACGGATATTCCAATAACCAACAGTCTTGATTTACACCCCACCACCGATCGATAAGAATTAACGTCAAATTAAGCTTCAGGTGGTCCTATCGGTATTTATCACCTGAAGTATCTCTCCAACGATTCTGTCAACATCATCATATTCTACCTGACAGGTGCCGACCTGTTTGTGGCCGCCGCCGCCGTATTTCAAGACCAGAGAACCCACATCCACCAGGGAGGTTCGATCAAGGATGCTGTGGCCGACGGAAATCATGGCAAACTGCTTGTCTCTTCCGTCGACAATGCGGACGGATATGTTCTGTTCGGGATAGAGTACATATTCCATAAATCGGTTGCCCACCGGATTTTCAGCGATCCCCCGAAAGTCGATGAGGATGGCATTACCCTCGATCCGTGTAGTCCGGGCAAGAAGGGCTTTATATTTTGATGTTTCCTCATGATATACCTGAACACGTTCCTGAAAATCAGGCAGGGATAGAATTTCTTCTGCGGTTTTGGAACGCAGGTATTCGGGCAGTTTTTTCATCAACTCAAAATTGCTGATGCGAAAGGATCGCTTATAACCCAGGCCGGTTCGGGGGTCCGCAATAAAGGCCAGCATAATCCAGCCGGTGGGATTCAGTATATCATCTTTGCTGAACTGGGCCGAATCTGCGATACCAACGATCTTTATCAGATCTTCAAATTTTTTCAGCTTACCAGCAGCGACCTGATCTTTTTTATAATACTCATATATGACCTGAGCGGCACTGGGTTCAAGTTCACTGGCGCCTTTGAACTTTCCTTCCAGTTTAAGCCGTTCGTGTTCACTGGAATGGTGATCAAACCACAGACCGCAACCTTCTACAAAGGGTACGTTAGCGAGGATGTCATCTCCGGTCACCTCGATTTTATTATCCTGCAGATCCTTGGGATGTATGTACAGAATTCCGTCCACCAGACCCAGTTCCAAAAGCAGCGCCGCACAAACTGAACCGTCAAAATCAGAACGCGTTAATAGTCTCACTATTGCCCTCCTGCATGAGGCCTCCTACGAGAACCTATCTTAAAGATAATAGGTTATTTAGAAATTATATGTAAAGAAGGAAATCCTGTCAATAGGAAGGTCGTCCGATGCCCGTGAAGGCATCACATCATTTTTAGAAAAAAGGTCGCCGAACTTTACAGACAGACCGAGCATAGACATGCCCCAATTTTATCCATGGTGGCAAGACCGACCCTTTAAATAAAAACGGGACCTGATTGAGTGAAAACTCGATCAGGTTCCGTTTTTATCCAGCACGTTTCGCACCGTTTTCGCCAATTCCCGCATAACAATGGGTTTGAGGATAAACTCTTTGATTCCGAGTTCATGAGCCCTTTCTTTGGAAATCCGTTCACTGTATCCGGTACAAAGAATCACCGGGATATCGGCCCGAATATTCATCAACTTGCCGGCCAGTTCATCTCCGGTCATGTTCGGCATCGTCATGTCGGTGATTACCAGATCAAATCTGTCCGGTTGTTCCATAAAGAGTTCTAACGCCTCGACACTGCTGGTACGTACGGCAACCTCATATCCCAAGCGCTGCAGGATCTGCCGGCCTAAATCCACCAGCGTTTTTTCATCATCGATAAATAGGATTCGCTCATTGCCGGTCGGTATGGGTGCTTCTGTTCTGACTTCCAGTTCGATATCCTGCTGGATAACAGGCAGAAAAATATTAAAAGTTGACCCCTTGCCGATTTCGCTGTCTACGGTAACGACCCCTCCGTGGCTTTTTATGATACCCGTTACCACAGCAAGCCCCATGCCGGTGCCTTCACCGGGTTCTTTGGTGGTAAAAAAGGGATCAAAAATACGATCCAGAATCGCCTTCTCCATGCCGTGGCCGGTATCGCTGACCCTCAATTTAATATACGCCCCGGGTGACAGATAGGGATGCAGATCAGTGAAACTTCTTCCGAGCGATAGATCGCATAGTTCGATCTCCAAATGTCCGCCTTTAGAGCGCAAGGCATGCGCGGCATTGGTACACAGATTCATGATCACTTGATGGATTTGGGTCGGATCTGCCAGTACGGTTGAATCACTCTGAATATTCTGGGCAATGGTAACGGTTGTCGGCAAAGATGCCCGCAATAGTTTAAGCGCTTCTCCGACAACCTGATTGATCTGGACCGGTTTTAATTCCTGTTCGGTTTGGCGGCTGAAGGTCAGGATTTGTTTGACCAGCTCTCGGGCACGGTTGCCGGCTTTGAGCACCTCCCGCAGATTTCGGTGTTGAGAAGTGTCTTCAGGAACATCGGCCAGGACGATCTCGGTGTAGCCGATAACCGCCGAAAGGATATTGTTAAAATCATGGGCGATGCCCCCGGCCAGCGTACCGATGGCTTCCATTTTCTGAGCCTGCTGCAACTGAGCCTGAATTCGAAGGCTCTCTTTTTCTAAATCCTTAATGCGTGAAATATCCGTTGCGATTTGTAACCTGACCAAACGGCCGTCTACCCACCTTACCGCCCGATCGTAGTTAATGTACCATTTCCCGGTAATCGCATTTTTCCCTTCCCAAACACAAACGCCTGCCGGATTGCCGTCCGAATCAAGCAATTTATCGTTGGTACACTGAGCGCAGGGGGCGGATTCATTCCGGAACACCTGATAACAGGTTTTACCCACCAGATTCTCACCGAAACTTTTGCGCATATGTCGGTTGGTTAAAAGTATTTCGTAGGTTTCCAGATCCGACACATATATATCGGCATCAATGCTGTCCAAAACCATAAAAAAACGGACATGGGAATCGATTAGCGCTTTTTGCGAACGTTTGCGTTCGCTGATATTTGAAGCGATAAGGGTGTACCCTCGCGGGGCAACCTCTGATCTTAAGGGTGATATGCTGATATGCACCGCAAACAAAGATCCATCTTTTCGGATGGCCGTCGACTCGAAATTTTTAGCCGTCTCTTCCTGGAGACATTGGTCGATTTGAGAATGCTGCAAAATTGTCAAATCAAATAGATTTTTAATGTTTAACCCCACCATCTCGTCTTTCGTATACCCGCAAAACCTCAGACAGGCCGCATTGGCATATACAATCCGTCCGGTTTCATCGGCGGCCACGGCAAGTTCTTCCACATTTTCTATCATTGAGGATATCAGCGACAGTTGCTGGGAAAGTTCGTGGTGGCCTATCGCCTGATCCAGGCTGTATTCGGAATCAAAAGAGTCGATATTATCTTGGGTGACGATGATAAATCCCGTGTTGATATTGCCGGGTATGTTAATGGCCCCCGGGGTATAACCGGTAACTTTAGAACCGTGATTATAGTCATAAATCAGCTGAAAAGCCAGGTAGGTAAAGGTTTCCCGTTCCTGACAGAACGCCGCGTCAATTGCTCCGGTTTTCAGG
>QMMS01000466.1 GCA_003647375.1 Deltaproteobacteria bacterium | reverse complement strand
TTCCTGGCAGCTTGCTGCGAGGTTCTTCAATAATTAAATCTATTTTATCTTCCAAAAAATGCCTTTGATCACAGCCGAAATGATAAAACATACTATACCAGCTAATATAGCAGGATTTTCCGGTGTCGGTAAAGCAACCGAAATCTGAAATTCAATATTTAACGGAGGAAGTCCAAGTGTGACTACCGTTTTGATCATGCATTGTCACATTATGAGGTCTACGAAATACAGAAACGTGTTAACATTGTGATAGCGAATGATCTGCCTGTAACAGAGCCCCTCGTTTTAAAGGCTGATGCAGAAAGACTTTACAACACGGAGAAGCTGCCATCGGCACACCTCTTCGGGAAAAATCGCTCAGTTCAGGTTTCACCATCTTTATTGCGCACGTCACCTAACCACTGGTCAAAAATATCTTGGTATGTACCCAACTCGGTTTCACGTTTGCACTTCGGACACACTACAATTTTCAGATCATCTTGTTCCTTGATCTTTGCAATTCTGCCACAGAATATACAGATGATATTTTCACGCTCCATTGACCTTTTTCCTAAGTTTGCAACTATAGGGGTAACAACCTTCCTTGCTGGTATCCGCGGACAGATGCCGTTTTTCAATCACCGCAACAAGCCAACTAAATGACACCTAAATTGAGCGATTGTCGAGGTTGCCGTAGCTACAAGGAAGATGCCGTTCCGCTATAGTGTATGCAATTATTGTGCAAGATTGGCAGGTTACGAAAATCCGGGCATTAGCAGGGGTTGCGCTGGTTTCTGTTGCTGGGAGTTATGCCTGTTTGTGGAAAAGATTATCCATATTTAATGAATAGATTTCCTCATCTTAGGTATCACCAACATCAAAGCCTTCGCTCCAGGTTAACAATGCTTCTGGCGGGACTAAATTGGTTCGCGTTAAAAAAATGTATTAGTTTTGTATCATTCCTGTCAACCAAAGTGTTTATTTTTTTAACCCCGAGATCTCTCAAATGATCTATAAATTCATCAATCAGCTTCTCACCGATTCCCTTATGCCGGTAATCGGGATCAACGCCGATGGTATCTAAGGTTGCGCCATCCTGGGAAATACCATATTCTCCCATATAGAGTTCCCCCATTACAAACCCCACCACCGTTCCATCTTCTTCCTCTGCCACAAGTGATGTGGGCAGAAACTCTTTGGATAAAAAAAGTTTATCAAACTTCATTTCATAGTACTTTAGCCGGGAAACCTTGAGTACTTTCTCGTCAATCCCAACCACAGCGTCAAAATCATCAGCCTTCATGAGTCTAATTTTAATGGTGCTTCCGTTCATGGGGACTCCTTTCTTTTTGGACTATATTTTGAGATCCAATATGAAAAGTTGAAAGGTCAGGTGTTTATAGGAAATGATATTTCGTACAGAAGAGCTACAGATCAAAAAGGAGACCCGATCGAAAACGATAATGAAAGTCAGTGTCAGATCATATGTGTTTTAAGCATGTTATAAGCATTAATACACGATTTAGGTCGATGGGTCAAGGGTGCAACGATTTTCATAACGGTAGTTTGTGATATCCGAAAAACACAATCCTAACAGAATTATGTCCGGTGCATGTACATGTCAAATATCTCATTCTAATTTCATTATACAAGTCGTTAATAATTCAGGTGTGATGTTATCTTCAACTATATA
The DNA here is from genome assembly GCA_003647375.1 of Deltaproteobacteria bacterium. The sequence goes on along the minus strand of QMMS01000466.1, from coordinate 2,081 downwards.
TTGTATTCAAAATCCTTGACATACAACATGTAGTGGGATAAAATAATGAAAAAATTTCTAAATATCAAGTAAGCCCACCTCTTAACCGTGACAATATCATGATGATAGAGGTTCTAAAAATTTTAATTGAAACCTCCCAAAGGGATTTATAGTCTCTTGAGAGGTTTTTTTGTTTTGGCATATTCAATGATGATTGGAAACCATGTGCATTAAATCTTCTTTTTCATCCGATTTTACAAATTACACGAATGAGGAGGACTGAAGAAAATGAGAACAATTTCGATTGCCAATCAAAAAGGTGGCTGTGGTAAGACGACCACTGCAATCAATCTATCCGCCTGTCTTGCTGATAGAGGTAAAAGAGTGCTTTTAATCGATATGGATCCTCAGGGTCACGTCGCATTGGGGCTGAATATTAACACCAACGATAATGAGAATACAGTCTTTAGTATCCTGAAACTTTCCAACGGCAGCCAACTATCGCTTGTCGATATCTCTGAAAACGTTTCTGAAAACTTTGATGTCGTGCCCGCAGGTATTTCACTCAGCGCCTTGGATCAATACCTTTCAATGGTGGAGGGAAGAGAAACGCGGTTGAAACATGCAATCAGGCGGATCTATTCATTGTATGACATCATTATCATAGACTGCCCACCGAGCCTTGGGTTGTTGACTTTTAACGCTCTTATTGCCTCATCAGAAGTGTTAGTGCCAATAGAAATGAGCTTGTTTTCTTTGCATGGAATCAGCAAACTCATGGAAATCATAGAGTCCATCAAAAAGAAAACAGGACATGAAATCCATGTAAAAGTTTTTGGAACAATAGTTGACAAGCGGACAAGAATCTCGAGGGAAGTATTGGAAAATATTAGAGACCATTTTAGTGACACCATGTTTGAAACGGTCATTCGTTCCAATGTCACCTTGAAGGAGGCTGCTGGGCATGGGAAATCGATCTTAGATTATTCAAAAAAAGCGAGCGGCTCCAAAGATTATATGATGCTTGCCGAGGAGGTTCTTATAGAGAAAGGAACGGGACATAACCTGGCCGTCGAGGATAACGAACCGATGTTCTTGGAATCGAAATTTGAAAAACGATTTACCTATTATGGACCTGAAGCAACATCCGTAAAGATCGGAGGCAATTTTAATAATTGGAACCCAACCGATGATTTTCTTATGGAACGTGATGAAGATGGCACGTGGGCAAAGAATATCTTCCTCAAGCCGGGCACCTATCAATACAGATTTATTGTCGATGATGAATGGATCGAAGATCACACTAATTCGAATTATATAAATAATGCCTATGGGGGAAATAATTCGGTTTTGGAAATCGGGTAAAAGGACATCCTAAATGGAAAAGAAGAGTCTTGGCAGGGGTCTTGAGGACATTGCGGATATTTTTATATCACAGAAAAAGGAAAATATTCCTGCCGATGATTCTGCATCGGAAAACATGAGGGAGATGGTCGGAAAATCCTATCCCGACCATTCTTTTGAAGATTCAGAGAGGAGCATGTCTTTCTCTGAAGACGATATTATAACGGTAATAAATGAAAGACTTAGAGTGAATAGAAATTGCCTCAACACCGGGCGCCCCCTGGAGCATGATCTCTCAGTAAAGGATGATGACCTCCTCCGGACCAGGAATATGGAAAACACCCCGGAAGATTGTCCGGGCATCTGTGAAATCACAGAACATGTTACCAGCAAAAAGAAAATGGGATACGTAAACACACCCGATGTGCAACAAATCATCGTAAAATCACTTTTCCAGCATCTTCGTCAGAATTACAATATAAAGAATATTGAGTTGGTAAAAGTGAATGAGGTGTCCCGTCCAGGAATGAAAAATATGATTGAAGAGAATATTTTGATCTATATCAAAGAGGAAGAAAAACGGTAACTATTCAGCCACAGATTCACACAGATGAACACAGCTATGTTTAAGCACAAAGAAATTACAGATATTATACTTAGAAGTTTTTAGGAAGTTTATAATGAGCTTGGCGATGGATTTCTGGAATCTGTCTATGAAAATGCCTTATACATTGTCCTGACTGGATATGGACTATGTG
>QMMS01000465.1 GCA_003647375.1 Deltaproteobacteria bacterium | reverse complement strand
TCATAGAGCGTTTGGGTCAAGCTATTCGGGACGTGATCAATCATCCAGAAAATCTCTCGAAAAACCATCGATATTTTTGATAACGACATGAATCGGTGATCTACACATCATCGTGACATTTAATGTGTCATGAAAGCTTGGCTCGCGACAAATAAAAGGTTGTTTGTCGCGAAAATCGATGTGAAGAAATAGAATAGCGAAGAGATTACATATCCCAGTATTATATCAAAAGAATTATCAGTGTGTTAGAGATTTGAACAATATTACAGATTTGTAATTACTGTGATTGTATGATTTAGTCAATCAACTGATATTACACTACATATTGCTATTCACAGGCGTCGGATAGTGCCTTTCAGAGGTGTTGATTAGCATATCTTGTCAATGGTATCTCCTAACACAAAAGACTAGTAAAGCACCTTGACGAGGAACAACCCCTGCGGCGGGGCAGTCGCTCCGGCCTGCCCCCGGTCACCGCATTCCAAAACAGCCTTGAACCTCTCGGGCGCCATCTTGGATTGACCGACTTCAACCAGAGTTCCCACAATATTTCGCACCATGTACCTTAAAAAGCCGTTAGCCTCGATGGTGAAGGTTATGTTTTCAGCTGATTCCCGTGATATCTCCGCCATGGTCACCTTGCGGACGGTGCTTGACCGCGGACTGCCGGTCCCCTCAAAGGCCTTGAAATCATGCTCCCCTATCAAGTGGACGGCAGCTCGCTGCATGGCGTAAAAATTCAATTGTTTACGGATATGCCAGACGCGGTTCCGGCTGATGGCTGATGGGACCTTAGCGTTCAGGAAACAATACTGATAAATTTTCCCTTTGGCGTCATACCGGGCATGAAACATATCCTCAGCTTCCTGGCAATCCTTGATGACGATATCGTCCTTCAAAAGACTGTTGAGGCCCATTTGAAAGGCTTCCGTTGAAAGGCCGGCATCACTCTTGAAATTAGCCGTCTGGGCCAGGGCATGCACACCGGCATCTGTTCTTCCGGAACCGTTGACCGCAACCCTTTGCCGGGTCATGACTTCAAGTGCTTTTTCTATCTCTCCCTGGATGGTGGGATCGTCTTTCTGACGTTGCCAGCCGTGATAGGCGGTCCCGTCATATTCGATTGTAAGTCTATAATTCTGCATGTTAAAGTAAAAGCCCCACTGTCAGTGAAAAAAAGGACAGAAGTGTTGAAAGTACAATAGCTGCAGAGGCGAGTTCAGTGTCGCTGTTCAATTGGGCGGACAGGACATAAATGGAGGCCGAGGCCGGCAGGGTAAAATAGATCATTCCCACCTTGAAGGGAACCCCCGACACCTGGAAAAAACCGAGCAGCAAATAGCCTGCAACCGGAAGCAACAGGAGTTTTATGACCGCGGCGACCATTGAGAGTCCCAGGTTTCCCCTGAGACTTTTCATGGTCAATGCGCCACCAATGGAAATGAGCGCCAGTGGCAGGGCCACCGCTGACGAGAGACTGAAAGCATTGTCCAGAAACGCAGGAAAACGGTTGATGAAACGAGCATACAGCAGACCTGTCAGGCATCCTATTATCAGCGGGTTGGTGACGATTTCCCTTAAGGTCACCCGGATGCGTTCGCTGAAGACGACCCGTTCTCCCGAATACCAGATCAACGTTGACACCGCCAGCACGTTGATGAAGGGAATGACAAATCCGATCAGAATACTGAAATGCTTGACCCCTTCATCCCCCAGTGCATTGTATACAATGGCCATACCAATGTAGGTATTGAACCGGTAACAGCTCTGGGAAAAAGTCCCGGCCTTGAAAGCGGAAACCGTGAACATCTTCAGGGCCAGCGCACTGACCAGATAGATAGCGGCAATGGCAATAATTCCCACAAGACACAGGTCCCACGAAATCCCGCTGCCGGTGTCGGCTCCCCCGATTTTCCAGAAAACCAGCACCGGAAAAAAGATATAGTAAATCAGCCTGTCCGATGTTTTCAGAAAATCATCGTTGGTCAGTTTGAACCGCTTCAGCAGGTGCCCCAGCAAAAGTAGTGCAAACACCGGGAAAAGGCTTGAGATTACCATGCTATTCATTAGAAACATTCATCCTTATTCAAGGACATGATATCTTACTTGAAATAGTCAATTATATCCACCTTCCGTGCTGATACGCGTTTCTAATGTGTAAAATTTATACGGTCAGTCTTGGATCTGAGCTGAGCGCTTGTCGAGGTTGCTGCAGATACAAGGAAGATGCTGTTTCGCTATAGTGGGCTATGCGGGGTGGCATCTGACGCCGTAGATGCGGTGAGATCGACAAGCCCGAAGGGTTATAAATTTCAAGAATCTAAATAGAGCGCGTCCATTTAAACTACCTATTCTCTAAAATATATAACGATCAGATCAGATTAGAAGCGGTCGCACCTTACATCCCCCACCTGCGCCTCAAAATGATCATCCATGTATTCCAGGGCCTCTTTGAGGCTGTATTCGGCGCCGCACGACCTGCAGCGCAAAGTGATTTTACGTCACGACCGTTGGATAACAAGGTCGCCCTCACAGGCCCTGCATTTTAATCCAGCACCGTCCATTATACATATTCCACTGCTTTCATTTTAATCGAATGGGTAGCAGAAAAAATAATCATAAAGACATGCAACTATAAAAGCACGAAATTTTATCGTTTATCATTTATCATTTCGTGTTTTCATAATTTCATGAAAGATAGGAATTTGCTTTATTATGTATCAAGTATGTCAAAGAGAGAATTGTGCGTCAACATGTTATTGGATACAGCATGTTGTATGATGAAAAATTCGAGCCGATTCCGCTGCAATTGCTTAGCTGGCCGACGCCGGAAAACTGCAGCCATACATTGCCATCGGCTCACAGCAGGTTAATTTTAGACAAGGGATGATTGGCACTACCGAAAAGGCAAGGCCGGATTAACGTAACGATCAGAGGCAAGGTTCAAAGTAGTTGGAGAATCGCCGATTTCTGTACAACAATGCTATAACGCGAATTGCGTTCATAAAATATCCTTGGCTTTAACTACTTGATTTTAAAAAAATAATTCTTAACTCTTGCTTGACTTGGGGATTATGGGATGTCCCCAAAGATGCTATATATATGCTAAACAAACCAATGTATATCTATAGATTGACAAATGTGAAGCAAATGTATATGGATGGGTATACAATAATTTAACGGAAGTATTTCAACAGGTGTACATATGAGCATGAAGAAGATTGTCACAAAACAATATCAGGAGCGCGTAAATCAGGCAGCAATGCTGCTTGAGGGGCTTTCTGTTCCTGCTGAAGGCTGGATTCGCACAGTGCGTAAATCGCTTGGTATGTCTGGCGCGCAGCTCGGGCGGCGCATGGGCGTAACCAGAGGCCTTGTCTCCAATACGGAAAAAGCAGAAGTTTCTGGCGGTGTTACACTTAAAAATATGACGCAAATGGCTGAGGCCATGGATTGCCGCTTTATGTATGCCATCGTGCCGCAGGGCAAGGTTGAGGACATTATTAAAAAACGTGCTTTTGATAAGGCGCGGAATATGGTCTCTGAAACCAGTATCCATATGGCACTTGAAGAGCAAGCCTTGAGCGATGAAAAAATCCAGTTTGAGATTGAGCACCTTGCTCTGGAAATGATAGATAAAATGAACTCAGACCTATGGAATGATGAATGAGTGAAATAACAGGAGAACCAGACGGGGCAACACCGCTTGATCCCGATGAAATGGAAGGGCTGATATTCAAGCACGTCACTACC
>QMMS01000464.1 GCA_003647375.1 Deltaproteobacteria bacterium | reverse complement strand
ATAATGAGTTCAACACGTTCCGGTATCATGTTCCAGAATGCCAGGGAGGTTTGACCTGTGATATAAGAGGGTCCATAAATCAAATTAGCCAAGACAAACTTGTTGTAAGGTTTATTATACTCCCTGCCCAAAACATAAAGACCCTTCTTAATCCTTATGATATCCTTATCCTTGATAAGGCCTCTGATCTTGTCTCTTGGCTTCTTGTAATCCCTTAAAGCGTGCAACAGTAAATTGTAATCAAATTCCGCAGGGAGTTGAATTAAATTCTTCATATATCAACCAATATGTCTAAAAATTTGGACTTACTGGATTATCAATAAGTTTAAAACAAATAATTGTCAAGAAGATTATAAATGCCAAATCATACAATCACCACAGTAATGAAATCTCCCGGATTGACTAAATCTCAATACTCTCCATTAATTGTAATATTGAAATTTGCATATGAAATCTTCGATGATGAATTCATGATTCCTGATGTGGAGAGTATGCAGATCGAATTAATGATAAATTCCTTGTAACAAGATATATGGATATCTGAATGCACTTGTTTTTCAGGAGCTTTGGATTGCAAATCACACAATGAAGAAACAAAAGTTTCTATCAACAGTGGATAATTTAATCGATTTAATTTCAAACAGAGTGAATATCTTACTTTTTAGATTGGAATTACAAACATATAGTAATTGAATCTAAAATCCAACCTATTGAAAAATGTGGTAGATTAGCATATGAATGATACAATTGTAGAACAACCATACTTTGAGAAGATTTCATGACAGCCGAAACAAGCACTGTACCCATAATTTACACCAAGCTGCACCGCCCGCCGGTAGCAAGCGACCATTTGCGCCGGCAGCATTTATTGGACCGGCTCAACCAGAACCGTCATCGCCCGCTGACCCTGCTCTCCGCACCGGCCGGTTACGGCAAGACCACCCTGATGAGCTGTTGGCTGGAGTCGTGTGATGTCCCCAGCACCTGGATATCCCTGGATGAGAATGACAATGACCTGAAAATATTTCTGGCCTATTTTCTGGCGGCGGTTCAGCGTATTTTTCCTGATGCCGTCCGGGAAACCCAGGCTATGTTGAATGCTGTCGAGCCGCCGACATTGCAGATTTTGGCCCGCAGCTTGATCAACGAACTTGATCAGATTGAAAAAAACTTCATTTTGGTGCTGGATGACTATCACATCATTAATGATAAAGAGGTGCAGGATCTGCTCATCGAACTGCTGAAATATCCTCCCAGCCCCATGCATCTGGTCCTGGCAACCAGGCGCGATCCAGCGATACCGCTCACTCTAAACCGTGCCCGGAGCCGGATGACCGAAATCCGCATCCAGGATCTGCGCTTTTCGGCTGAGGAAACCACTGCATTTCTCCAGGGGATGCTGGGTGTACCGGTCGACGACGCTACAGCAGCCGTACTGAAAGAAAAGACCGAAGGCTGGGTTGTCGGCCTGCGTCTGGCAGCCCTTTCCATGCGCCACCGGCTAGGTCTGGAGCACATTGTGGCCAACTTGCCGGAGGACAACCGTTACGTGATGGACTATCTGTTAGCCGAGGTCCTTTCAAACCAACCGGAAGGCATCCTGGAATACCTGCTGGTAACCGCCATCTTAAATCGCTTCTGCACTCCGCTGTGCGATGCCATATGTGATCCGGGCGATCGGTCGTTGACGTGTAAAATAGGTGGAAAACAGTTTATTAAATGGCTGAAAACGTCCGACCTGTTTGTGGTCCCTCTGGATGACCAGGGTCGGTGGTATCGTTACCACCACCTGTTTCAGAAACTCTTGCAGGATCAGTTAAAACGCAAATTCAGCCCGGATGATATCGCAGTATGCCACAAGAGAGCCGGCGTCTGGTTTAATGAGAACGCACTTGTTGAGGAAGCGCTTTGTCACACGCTTGAAGGTGGTGACACGGAAGGTGCGGCGCGGCTGGTGGTGCAACACCGCAATGACGCCATGAACCAGGAGCAGTGGCATCGCCTGGTACGCTGGATGGGGATGCTGCCCGCCAACATCATCGAAAAGTTTCCGGAGCTGCTTATCACACAGGCGTGGTCTTTCTGGAATCGCATGCGACTTCCGGAAATGGCAGCTGTGCTGGATAAGGCCGAACCTCTTCTGGCGGCCATGTCGTCAGATTCAGCGAAGACCACAGAACTGCAGGGTGAACTCTATGCCATGCGCAGCATTCAGCATTATTTGCTCGCTCCCTGCGACGGTCCACGAGCACTTGATTATGCCCGGCTGGCCGTGACGAAAATCTCTCGCCATCAATACAGTGCGCGAGGCTGTGCTATGATCGTGCTGGCTATGTCGTATCAGATGACAGGGGACATTGGCCGAGCAAATTCTGTGGTGCTCAAGGCGCTCAACGAAAAAGAAGCCCGGCGCACAACCCAGCATACCCGAATGCTGACCACCCTCGGTTTTCTCCAATGGCTGGAAGCTGACCTGGTTCAACTCGAGCAGACCGCCCAGGAGCTGTTTAAACTCGGCATGGAGTTCAAACTTACCGAGAGCTCGCAGATTGCAAGGTATTTTCTGGGTGTTTGCCATTACTGCCGAAACGATCTTGGCTCAGCGGAAGAACACCTGGCTGCAATCATAAAATCCACCAATATCCGGAATGTCTTCAATTTCACCCATAGCGCTTTTGCCCTGGCCCTGGTCTATCAGTCACAAGACCGACCTTCCAAAGCCCGGGAGATGAACCGGATGGTTATCAAACATTCTTTGGAGACCGGTCATACGGCCATGCTACAAATGGCCACTGCATTTGAGGCAGAACTGGCTGTTCGGCAGGGAAATTTTGCTGAAGCAAACCATTGGGGAAAAAGATTTGATCCGGAACCGTTCCGTGCAACCCATCGATTTTACATGCCGCAACTGACGATGGCCAAAGTGCTTCTGTTTAAGGGAACGCCCGAGAGCCAAGAAAGAGCCGTAACCCTGCTTACCCAACTGCACGAATTTTTTACAACCACCCATAACACCCGTTTCCTGATCGATGTACTATCTCTCCAGGCTCTGTTGTCTGATGCCCGGGGTGATGAGCCAAATGCGCTGTCGGTGCTTGGCAGGGCAATCATCCTGGCAGAACCGGGTGGATTTATTCGTCCTTTTCTGGACCTTGGACCGAAAATGGCGGATCTTTTAAATCGATTGGCCAAACAGAATATGGACATTAAATATGTGGGGCAACTCCTGACCGCTTTCAGGAAAGAGGGTAACTTCACGGTGTCAACGGCATCCGATGCACAACCCCTCACGCCCCTGTCTTCAAGTCATCCTTACATGGATGAAACGCTTACTAAGCGCGAGCTTGAGATCCTATCCCTGCTGACGCAGCGGCTGAAAAACAGGGAGATCGCCGACAAACTTTTCATATCCCCCGAGACCGTCAAACGACACACCATCAACATCTACGGCAAACTCAACGTCCATACCCGACAGAATGCGGTAACCAAAGCCAACGCGTTGGGGATGCTGAAGTCGTAGTTTTTTACTTCGAACCCTCAGCAACGCAGGATCTGAAGTTCTCCGGCTTTCCCGCAAGGGAAAACAACATGGCAAAATAGACGCCATCCTTAGAATTCACCTGGTGGAGTATCCAGAAAATGGCGCTATTGCAACGGTATTGTATATAATAACAGCTTATTATCTATACTTTGCCATGTTGTTTATGCAACTATGGGGTTCATTCTGCACTCTGAATCCTATATCCTGCCCCCT
>QMMS01000463.1 GCA_003647375.1 Deltaproteobacteria bacterium | reverse complement strand
TTCAGCTTCAACCGGTTTGGGCAGGGCGGTGTCCAGAGGAATAATTAAAACGCGATAATTATCTGCGTTATGTAGAATAGTTTGTAGCGCATCCAGAACTTTCTGGCGGTTTTCAGGGCGGACTAAAAGGTGGGCAGCAATTCTGCCGTCTTCATTTTTTTGAGCGAACCATATGTCTTCGACTTGATGTTGTTCAGCAATGCCTAATATGGTGTCGTGGTGACCTGCATCCGCAATGACTTCAATGATTTTCATTGCCTGCGGATGATTATATCTGTTTTTTTAGAGCATCGATGTTAGAGAGTGCTGTTAAGGAATAAAAAGACAACCATAACAGCAATTGCTCCTGTAAGGATGTAAGGAACTTTCAGGCATATGCCGGGTAATTCAGAACAATGGTCTTTCTCTTTGCAATTTGAGCAAATTTTTTTCATTCTATACTCCGCAATAAGTGGTACATTCCTAACGTTGGCACAGGCCGCGTTCGTCAGGGTCTTCTACTGCTTCCGTAATCGCGCATACTAAAGTATTCAGTTCATCCGCACTGATACTTTGCATCACCTTGTTTAATAATTCAGGTGTTACACTGGCGTAAACAAAACGACCATTTTTTAGTTGTATCGTTATACCAGCAGCATGAATATCTTCAGTTGAATCTTGTTGTTGCTCAGTAAGATCCCTATCAATATCCATCAATTTATCGTAGTCATTTTCCAGTTTTTCCAGGATAACTTCGTCTAAATCTTCAGGCAGTTTAACCGTAAAGCACTCATCTGCACAATCTATTGTAGGCTTAATTCCTGCCGATATGGCAGTCTTTTCAAATAAATGACAGGTTTTTTTATTGAAAAAAATATATTCAAGCATTTGTAGTGATTAATTGATTTGTATTAACTTTTAACTAATCAACATTATATTGCAGTTAATGTTCTGTAAATACAATAAGAAAAAAATATTTACCGCAGAGGTGTGGAGACACAGAGGTAAAACGTACGTTTTGTTAGCCACCCCTATAAAGTGACCGGGTTAAGGTTACGATATCCGCGCTGGATATTTTCAAGCATGAGAGCAGGACCATATCAGTCGAAATACTGATATGGTCCTGGTTTTGCTAACGCCAATCAATCGTATCAATCAAAGTCGCTATCTCTTACCTTATGGCATCCGCTAGCGCCGCAATTCTTGTTTTGCTCGACAGTACCGTTTTTACCACCATTATGATCGCTTTCACTATCGAAATCATTCGCATGACAGCCGGCACAGTCAGGCGCGTATCTTAATTGATTAGGATAATTGCCACTATTGATACCGCCACCTATCGATCCTTTGTGACAGCCAGTACATCCCGGATCGCGTCTGTGATCGCCCGGGTAGTTCCCCTGAGAGCTGTGTCTGAAGTCGGTCGGTGCCCAGCCGTTTGTGGTGTGACACACGTCGCACTGTTCAGTCGTGCTGAGATGACCGTTAGACTTGGGAGTTGCGCCGCCGCCGTTAACGTGACATGTGTCACAGTTATTGGCCGTGCTGGCATCGTGAATCCAGGTGCCACCAACAAAGGTAGCGGTAGTATGGCAATTGTGGCAATCCAGTCCAGTTTCAAGGTGAGCTGGATTAGTCTTGGCATCCTTACCAATCGCGGTATTACCATCATGGCAGGAATCGCAGCCGTTAGTGATGCCGGTATGATCAAACACCGCGCCGGTGAAGCTAAGCGGTAATCTGGTGGTATGACATATGCCACAATCCTGGTTTGTTGCTACATGGCTAGCTGATTTACCTGTGGCGAACGCACCATCATGGCAGGAGCGGCAGTTATCCACGATGCCGACATGATCAAAAGTCGCAGGGATAAAGCCCGTGGTCTGGTGGCAGTCGCTGCAATCACCGTTGGTTGGCACATGGTCAGGTGGTGGCATTTTTCCTCTGGCGGTTGCACCATCGTGGCATGAAGCACAGTTATCAACGATGCCCTGGTGATCAAATCTGGCATCAGCAAAGATCGTAGGAATATGGCACACCGAACAATCCTCGGTGGTTGGAATGTGAGCTGGATTGATTTTGGCATTTTTGCCGGTCGCGGTAACACCATCGTGGCACGAGGCACAGTTATCAACTATGCCGGTGTGATTAAACACTGCGTTGGCAAAAGTACCGGGTAGGTGACAGACACTGCAATCCTCATTGGTTACAACGTGGCCTGCATCCTTACCAATGGCACCACCCGCACCGCCGTCATGACAGCTGTCACACCTTTTACCTACAACTTCGGGACCGCTATGATCAACAAAAGCGTCGGCGAAATTAGCGGTATTATGGCAGGCTCCGCAATCCTGGGTTGTGCTTCGATGCAGTTCGGTATTGGTGGCCCCTCTGGCTCCAGCCGAAACATGATTGGCATTGCCATCATGACACGAGGCACAATTACCGGTGATGCCCGAGTGATTGAATGTTGATGGGGTGAAGGCATTGTTAGTGTGGCAAACGTCACAATCCTGCTCCGTTGGCAAATGGCTCGTTGTCTTAAGCAGGTTAGAGTCAGCAATAAACCGACTGATATGACAACCTTCACAGCCATTGTTTAATTTTCGATGTTCACCATTTGGCTGTAAAAATGTTGTCAATGCAAAACCACCGGTATTCATATTACTGTGACAGACGCTGCATTCAGCCTGTACCGGGATGTGATTAACCTTCTTAGGCGTTGCAATACCGGTGTTATGGCAGGACGCACAATCGCCGCCTACTATATTTGTGTCATGCACAAAAGTGCCAGCAAATGTGCTAAAGCTGTTGTTGGTGGCGTTGTGGCAGGAAGAACAGTTCTCCTCCGTCGCTATATGACCCAAAGACTTGCCTGTGCTGATATTACCGTCATGGCAGGCCAGGCAGTTACTGGTATCTGTGCTCTTGTGGTCAAACGTCGCACCAGTAAAAGTAGTGGTGTTATGGCAATCGGCGCAGTCCTGGTTGTCGGGACTGGTCGGTATGTGATTCGGCAGTTTACCGACACCAATCGTGTTGTCGTGGCACGTGTTACAGCCACTGATGATACCTGCATGGTCATAGGTGCCAGTAGTAAAGGTGCCCGGCGTGTGACAAACGCTACAATCTTCAGTGGTCGGCATGTGGTCATTATTTTTCCTGGGACCTGTCGGCGTAGCTGTAGGGTTATCACCGTGACATGATGCGCAGTTACTTACAATGCCGCTATGATCAAACAGGCCATCGGTGAAGCCCTGGCCAATTGCATGGCACTGCCCACAATCGTCTGTGGTAGCCGGGTGGGTGGGTACCGCAGAGCCTTTTCCGGGTGCGTTAATACTGTTGTTATCATTGTGGCATGATTCACACGGTTGTACTGCCGGCTCAACCAGGCTGTGGTTGAAAACACCACCGAGACTGAAAGTCACGACGCTATGGCACACGCCGCAATCAACGTTGGTGACCGGATGGCCTGCAGGTGGATCAGTAATCTGGTCAGTGGTGGAAGCACCATGGCAGGAATTACAACCGTTACCGATAATGGCAGGATCGGTGTGGTCGGGGTAGGCTGGTAGAAAACTGACCGTGGTATGACAGGAACCACATTCAGCATTGGTAACGATATGGCCTTCATTTTTACCCTGGGAGACAGTACCGTTGTGGCAACCCGAGCATTCTCTGAGAATATTCGAATGATCATAGCTGCCATCCGATCTTAGTTCCAGAAAATGGCTGGTATTGTGGCAGTTATCGCATTCGGCGTTCGTCGGTGCATGAAATTCAGATT
>QMMS01000462.1 GCA_003647375.1 Deltaproteobacteria bacterium | reverse complement strand
TCTGTCCCCCCATAACATAGAAGCATGATTGCCATAATTAAGAATTAAGAATTCAAAACTAATAATTCAAAACGGGCTGATTTTCCCCGCAAAGCGGAAGGTGAATTAGTCCGTTTTGTTTGGTGGCACAATCCCCAGGTCGCTGATTTTGTACAACAGTGTCTTGTAGCTGATTTTCAGGATCTTGGTGGCTTTACTGCGGTTCCAGCCTGTTTTTCCCAACACGTGGGATATGACCTCTTTCTCGACCCGGTCCAGAGCTGTTTTTCTGATTGTTTTAAGTGAGAAAGAAGGCTCGTCAGGTGAATCCTTACCGTAAAAATCAAGTATTCCGTTATAGCCTGTGGCAGATGTATCAGATGTTGACCCATCTGACGAGGCGCTAGTTGAACCTGTTCTGCGGTGCATTTCGTCAAGGATTTTCTCGGCATCACCAAGTACGAGCATGCGTTTGAGGATGTTCTGGAGTTCCCGAACATTTCCCGGCCAGGGGTATTTTGTCAATTCATCAATTACACTGTCGCTTGGCTGGATAATGTTGTCGGAATTGAAGAGAAGTGAATATTCTTTTAAATAATAATCGATCAGGTGTGGAATGTCTTCGGGTCTTTCGCGTAAGGGCTGGATGAATATTCTTATGATGTTTAGACGGTAATACAGGTCTTCTCTGAATTTGCCTTCCGCAATATCCTTTTCCAGTTCGTGGTTGGTGGCTGCGATGACCCAGGTGTCTGTCTTGAACTCCTTTTCGGATCCCAGGGGAGCGAAGGCACCGCCCTGGAGTACATGAAGCAGTTTTGCCTGCAGGGGCAGGGACATGTCCCCGATTTCGTCGAGCATCAGAACCCCCTTGTTGGCCAATTCAAACTTGCCCCGTGTCTTTCTGTCTGCTCCGGTAAAGGCGCCTTTTTCGTACCCGAAAAGCTCGCTTTCGAGCAGGCCATCCGGCAGGGCAGCACAATTCACCTTTATAAAGGGTTTGCCGTTTCTCGACGATTTTTGGTAGAGGGTCTGAGCCACTACTTCCTTGCCGACGCCACTTTCCCCACAAATCACCGTATTCAGACCGGTGTCGGCAATGTGGTCGATAACCTCATGGATTTTAACAATGTTTTCACTTACTCCGATGATGGGACGAGACATTTTTTAAATCACTTTAAAAGTAGTTTTTTGATGTTATTTTCCAGCTCATCAAGTTTGAATGGCTTTTCCATTACAACATCAGCGTTAGCTTCCCTTGCAAGGGCTTCTGGTTCTTCACCATAGCCGGTTATGGCGATGACCGGCATATCTGGGTTTTGCTTTTTGATAATGCTGGTAACGGCTACACCGCTGATATTCGGCATGACAAGGTCTGTGATTACGAGATCAAAATCGTGGGTCGCTACCTCAAGTAGCTTCAATGCATCCAGACCATTTGACGCTGATATAACATCGAAATTCCTTTTGGAAAGGTAACTTTTCAAAGAAATGAGTATTTCCTCGTTGTCATCGATGAGAAGCAGCTTGGGGATGAGACTCATGATCGTCCTTTGATCGGTACCCGCTCAGGATATTCGGCCAATTGGCCCTAAATAATCCAATTCTAATCAAAAACCGGCTAACCATAGAACAATATTTACAAAAGGGCAAGAGGATCTTTTCAGCATACATGGGAAAATCATTTCACAAATTAAGTAGCGGTTTTCACAATATCGATCATTATATTAACAATCCCAGGTACAAATTGACTGTCAGCGTGAATGCGTGATATAAACAATGCAAATTATTTCCTAATAATGGTATCAATTTACATTATTTCGCCGTTCTTTGAAAAATAGACCCGATGCTGACTCGTTTTGATGGCAATGGGTCTGGAAGTGATTAACTGTCTGAAGATACTATCAAAAGAATCAAATATCGCCATGCGCACGGTCTTTCGTTCCCACGGGTTTCTTAGGAACCAACACTATCCGGATCCAGACCCCGAACGGCAGATCAAGTCCTGAGCAGTGGAATTCCTGGTTGGCAGGCACGGTATTTGCAACCTTTTCGCGTTGATTAACTTTTCGCATACTAACAATGACGAGCTTCATGGAACTTTCAACGCGTAAAAAAATTATTATTCTCGAGCGGAATTCCGTTCACAAGGACTATTTACGGTCTATCGTTTCCCAGGCCGGGGATCTCGCGTTTTGCTTTCAGAAGGAGACAACCTGTCTGGACAACCTCTTTCAGCTCGATCCGGCGTTGATCGTTATGGGCTTGTTTCCCCAGGACCGCAGTATCCGGTTCATGAACGCCCTCCGGGCCATTGACTGTGATTTACCCGTGATAATGATTTCCGAAGACTTCGCCGTTCAACGGTATCTTACAGCCAACCGACTTGGTAACATATTGGTTGTCGATTCCGCGTGGAACGGTCCGGCCTTGGAAACTTCGGTTCAATCTGTTTTATCAAAACAAAAAAAAGGAAACCAAAGGAACCGACATCCGTTTATCGTGGGCAACAATCCAGATGTGGTAAAAATGAAAAAGCTGCTTCCGGAATTGAGCGGCTCCACAGAAAGCATCCTCATCCAGGGTGAAAAAGGCGTGGGGAAAGAGCTGCTGGCACGAGCGATTCATTTTCATTCCAAGAACAACGGAATGTTTATAAAGATCGATGCATCGGCGCTTGCCATAGATAACAGCAATCTGCAACTGATTCACAATTTGAAACAGTGCCTGGGGGACTGTAAGCAGAAAAAAGTGAAGACAGGCCAATCGAAGACAGATCAATCAAAGACCGGGACCCTTTACGTACACGAGATCGGCGATATGCCCTTCCTCCTGCAGGCGGAGTTGCTTCTCATTGCCGATAAAACAGGGATATCTTTTGAGAACAGAGAACTGGGAAGGATCAATGCCTTCCGTGTAATCGCCGGCAGCAGCAACGACCTGGAAAAGGAGGTAGCAAACCAACATTTCAGAAAAGACCTTTTCTATCGGTTAAATACCTTGCAGATTGCCATGCCGCCGTTACGATGTCGAAAAGAGGATATTCCCCTGCTTACGGATTTTTTTACCTATAAATTTTGCAAGAAATTTGATAAGAGTTATTTCGAATTGTCTGCAGTGATCAAAGACAGGTTTCAAAATTATCGTTGGCCGGGTAACATCCATGAACTGGAGGGGGTTGTCAAGCGCGCCGTGATGGTGAACAGCGAAAAGGAATTTCTAACCGGGTTTTTGGCCGGAAAATTACACGGAGATTTTCAGAACAACCACAGCTGGCTGGAGGGTGTTTCCTCCGTAGACGACATTGTCGATGTAAGGGACTGCCTGGGGGATGTGGAGCGCAAGCCCCTCAAGGAGATCTGCTGGGAATTCATGGCAAGGGTCGAAAAGAACATCATCAACAAGGCCTTGAAGCACACGAACTGGAACCGGAAAAAAGCGGCGTTTATGCTGAATATCAGCTACAAGTCGATGCTGAATAAGATTAAGCAGTACAAGCTTACCTAATAAATTGGGATCATCTCCAAAAGAGTTGATCTAAATAAAGGATTCAAGGGGTCCAGGATTCGAGTGACACGAAGTAAAGCATCAGCGCTCAATGCTTAAAAATTATAAAGAGTTAAAAGTTTGCAAAAATCGTATAAGCTTTGTTTGCATAAACGATGATATCTGGCGACTTGGGTTATATGGGTCAAGAAAGGTTTCAGGAAATAAAAGAAGAGATCGGTGATGCTGAAAGAATGCTGAAAGCTATGATCAAATCCCTGGAAAACAAACACTTGAATCCTTGAATCCC
>QMMS01000461.1 GCA_003647375.1 Deltaproteobacteria bacterium | reverse complement strand
TAGATGATTTTGTACTGAGAAAACATGGAAAAAAAACAGTGGAATATCTTGTTCCTGAACTGGCGCCCCTTTTAAAGGAAACCTATGGTGTCATCGTCTACCAGGAACAGGTCATGAAGATTGCCGGTGAACTGGCCAGTTACTCCATGAGCGAAGCGGATGACCTGCGCAAGGCCATGGGAAAAAAGATACCGGAAATCATGGCCAAACATCGGGAACGATTCGTCCAAGGGGCCGGCGACAACAGCATCGATATTAAAAAGGCCGAACAAATATTCGATCTCATTGCCAAGTTTGGCGGTTACGGCTTCAACAAATCCCACAGCGCGGCCTATGCCCTCATCGCTTTTCAAACCGCCTACTTGAAGGCTCATTTCCCGGTGGCGTTCATGGCGTCACTTCTGACCAGTGAAATGCATTCAACGGATGGGGTGGTCAAGTACATTTCAGAATGTCGCAGTCACGAAATCAATGTTCTGCCGCCTGACATCAACGAAAGCGATATTGTATTTACCGTTTCCGGAGACAAAATCCGGTTCGGACTGGTGGCGGTTAAAAATGTGGGCGAGGCTGCCATTGAATCAATCATAGAGGCCCGGCAGGCGGAACACTTTGACTCGCTGTATGATTTCTGCCAGAGAGTGGATATGGGCAAGGTCAACAAAGGGGTTCTGATCAGCCTGATCAAATGCGGTGCGTTCGATTCGACCGGGGCCGCTCGTTCCTGTCTTTTCAGTGCACTGGAAGATGCCATGGACTTTGGCCAGACCATCCAGCAGGAAAAAGCAGATCCCCAGATGGGATTGTTCGAAGCCTGTGACGACTCCCTTGGTATAAACTGTCCGCCCCTCCCGGAAATCGAAGAATGGGAAGAGAAAGAGCTCCTGAAAATGGAGAAGGAGGCGCTGGGTTTCTACATCACCGGACACCCGCTGAATCATTACCAGGACCTTATCGATAAATTCACCAATGCGGACGCGCTGAGTTTGAAGGACCATGCCGATGCAGAGTGTGTACGGATTGCCGGGATTGTGCGCAGCAGCAAAGTGATTAAAACCAAGAAGGGTGATCTCATGGCTTTTGTGACCGTTGAAGACATGCACGGCGCCACGGAAGTTGTAGTCTTCTCGTCCGTGTACGCATCTGCCAGTCAGCTGTTGACCGAAGACAAACCCATATTGGTGGAGGGCCGCGTTCAGAAAGATGAAAATTCTGCAAAAATCCTGGCCGACAAGATCGTGACCATAGACAAGGCAGAGGAAACATGGACGGCAAGCATTCATTTAAACCTGGAAGTTATGCGCACCGACAAAGCGATTTTGGAATCCTTGCGGCAAATTTTAAAAACACATGCCGGTCCCTGTGCTGCCTTTATTCATTTGAAAAACCCTGAAAGTGCAGAGGCGGTCATTGCCCTGCCGGAGATCTTGAAGTTGAAAGCCGGAAAAGCCTTAAAACGGGATGTGGAGGGCCTTTTAGGTTACCAGGCATTGGAAACCATATGCGATAAAGCCGGCAGTTCCATTACCCGCAACGACGTCAGGCCCAGATGGAGATCGGCCCGTGCTTGAGAATTATGACATCATTTTTCCGGTGCTGCTTGCCGGTGGTTCCGGGACGCGGTTGTGGCCCGTATCCCGGGAACTCTATCCTAAGCAACTGGTCAGCTTCATCGAAGCCGACTCCTTGATCCAGGGAACCATCCGTCGTTTGGAACCGGTCCTGGACCGCAACCGGGTGCGGATCGTATGCGGACATGAACACTATCATGAGACCGGTAAACAGCTGCGTGATATCGGACTGACGCCGGATGGAAAAATTATTTCCGAACCTTGCGGACGCAATACCGCCCCGGCCATCCTGCTGGCCCTTTTGACGATACTCGAGGAAAACAGGGATGCTTTGGTTTTTATATTTCCGGCTGACCATGTCATCGGTGATGTGCCGGAATTCCATGAACGGTTGGCTCAGGCGGCGGCCCTTGCCCACCAAGGGCACATCGTTACCTTCGGCATACAGCCCACATATCCTGAAACCGGTTACGGTTACATAGAAGGGCAGGGTGAAGCAACAGCCGAAGCGCTCCCTATCAAACGTTTTGTGGAAAAGCCGGACCTTGATACCGCCAAAACCTATATCAAGGCGGGAAATTTCTTCTGGAACAGCGGCATGTTCGCTTTTAAAGGAACCGTCATGCTGGATGAGTATGAAAAACTGGTCCCTGAGATGGTGGAGAAGATGCGTGCCCTGTTGGAAAACGGCAGACCCATTGGCAGGGAAACATATGAAAAAATGCCCAATATATCTTTTGACTACGCCATCATGGAGAAGACCACCAGAGGGGTGGTTCTTCCGTCTGATTTGGCATGGAGCGACATCGGATCCTGGAAGTCACTTTATGATTTCCTGCCCAAGGATGACCATAACAATGTGATCAACGGTGATGTGCTGACCCGCCATACTTCCAACTGTTTGATATTGGGACATGACCGTCTGATTGCCAGCAATCGGCTGGACAACCTGGTTGTTGTCGAAACAGCCGACTCCGTGTTTGTGTCCGACCTCGACAGCAGCAGGGACGTCAAAGAGATTGTGGATACCCTTAAACACCAAGATCGCAAAGAGTACCGTAAGCACAACACCGAGACCCATGCGTGGGGAAGCAGCACAGTTTTAGAGGACAGCAGCGACCTGAAGATCATCAAGCGCCTGATTTCCCCTGGGACAGTTTACCGGGAAACATTCGACGTGCCGATGCTGTGGCAGGTGCTGGTGGTCAGGGGGGAGGGCATGGGAATGTTGAACGGCAGGCGTGTCTCCTTGAAGCCCGGAGATCCTGAATCACTGGTCAACCCGGTACGGGTGTCTCTGGAAACTGTTTCCGATGAACCGCTGCTTATCGTTGAAACGCGATTGCTGACCAAGATCGATTAGACGCTTCCTCATTCCTCAATCGACTTGCTGGCGGCGAAGCCGCATACCGAAATCAGGCAGGGATGTACTTTGTAACCTGCTGATTGATACAGAAATAAATTTCTTCATCAGACCCGAATATGTCCACGGTGTCGCGGTGGTTGATCACCTGCTCAATGACAAAGGCGGTTACGTAGATACTGACGACGTGTGGATTGGGGATAAGCCCCCTGAATGGCGCCACCTGGTAATCGATATCAAAATCTTCTGCCCGGGTGAGCTTGTCAAGGCATTGATGAATTTGTTCCTCAAGGCCATTTTTATTGGTTGTCTCCACCAGATTGTTCTCCACCAGCTTCATGGCGATGGCGTTGCTCAAGGCATCCATGCAATCGATGACAGCCTTGATGGCAAATCGCCTGGCCCGCTCTTTTGATGATTCGATTCTGGAAAGAATGCTTGATTCATGACTGCTGGGCCGAAAAACTTTGGACATGTTATCCACCTTTCAATTTCACAGAACGCCGTTCCTGATCCAAGTGTCAAATTGTAGCGCATAATAATGTCCGCATTTTTTAATTGCAAGTAAATAATTCACCAAAATCCGATGGCGGAATCACGCAACTCCGTTTAAATCCTAAATGGTATGCAACGGTCCAAACGGATGAACTTGCAAGCGTTTTTTTATGTAAAAAAATCCAAGGTATTTACAACGAAAATGGGATCGACTATAATCAAAATATGCCTGTTTATGAATATACCGCACTCGATATAAAGGGAAAATCAATTGCCGGGATTATCGATGCCGATAGTGCCTCCGCCGCCCGTCAAAAACTGCGCTCATCCAGGACATATCCGACGAGC
>QMMS01000460.1 GCA_003647375.1 Deltaproteobacteria bacterium | reverse complement strand
TAAAACGGGAGAATGTTGAATGATTAGGCGAAGGCCTATTGAAGGATATCCCAAATAACTTTTTGAAGGACAAGCGATCATTCACCCGGTGAAATTGTTTGAGGATTGATGTATTACACATATATATTGCAGAGTGAGAAAGATGGTAATCTATACGTAGGGTTTACAAAAGACCTCAAACAAAGATTTGAATTGCATAATAAAGGTAGGGTAGAATCCACAAAGGATAGGCGTCCATTGAAACTGATTTACTATGAAGCATGTACAAAAAGAGAAGATGCTATAAATCGTGAAAAACATTTAAAGACGCATTATGGGCGTATGTATTTGAAGAAAAGGCTCAAATCTTATTTCACTGGGTAAATTTGATTTTCCAGTTCAGGATCCGAATCAATGTGGAACCATTTTTGGAGCAACAAACATTTATAGAGCAATAGAGGAGGGTAGGCATCGGCGCCTTCCCCGCTGGTACCGACGGTATAGTGACCCATTAAAATGGATTCAATTCTTGACCATTCAATAGATTTATTCAGTTTTTTCATGAGTTTGAGACTGCGATTGTGTTTCAAAGAAGAGGCGAGAGCAAAATCAGCGAACCCTAAGGAGCTATCCATTTTTTTAAAACCCATATTATCCTCCAAGTGATTGAATTTATGGAATTAATATGACACAAAATGGAGTAAAAAGCAAGTAAAAACAACATATTATAGATATTTTAATCGATTTTTATTGCAAATAATAATCCAGACGAACTGCACAGATTTAGAGAAAAATCATCGAACCAGTGGATTTTGATGGGTTATGCAAAGGTCTCGCTATAGGTGGCGGGTGGAGATCTTTTTCAAATGGATCAAACAGCATTTGCGAATTAAGAACTTTTTTGGAACGTCTGAGAACGCTGTAAAAACTCAAATCTGGATTGCAGTATCGACTTATGTTTTGGTTGCCATAATGAAAAAGCGTTTGAAAACCGACTTGACTCTTTACACAATTCTACAGATTTTAAGCATTACTTTGTTTGAGAAAATGCCCATTTTACAGGCCCTCACAACTGATGATTACAAAAACAAAACTACTAGTGGACATATCCAACTGAATTTATTCGAATCTTAACGGGACACTACTGAAATGCTCAAATGAATCAAACATAGTGCTTGAGCTTGTATCTCCAAGGTCTTGTTTTGATCATTCGAATTTGGATCATTCGGTATTGCCCTTCGACCTTGCTCAGGGCGGTGAGATAGTCGAACCGTTTAGGATTTCGAATTTCGTGCTTCGGATTTAAATAACTACCGCCATCGGCATAGCCAAATGTCTCTGACCTGGCCTAAAAGACCAGTTTTTAAGTAATGGAAAACCGTATTGAACTCAACGAACTCAACAAACATAACAGACACCTATCGCGTAGCCGGCGGCTCCGGCCGTCACCTCCTCATCCTTCTCTTTCTGGTGCTACTGGCCTACTCAAATACCTTTCATGCCTCATGGCATCTGGATGACATCACCAACATTTTAGACAATAAAAATGTACATGTTTCCACACTCTCTTTCAGTGACTGGGCCAAAAGCATACGCGCGCCTTTTACAGATCCGAACAATCCAAAACCCGGTCTGTCCGGTCTTTACCGCCCGGTAGTCATGTTGACTTTCGCCCTCAACTGGTACCTGGGGAAAGCCGATGTTGTGGGATATCACCTGTTCAATATCGCTATCCATTGTGTGTCCAGCTGGTTGCTTTATCTGACAATTCTCAATCTGCTGAAAACACCGAACCTGCTCGGCCGATACCAAGGGGCCGAACTGAGGATCGCATTTCTGGCCACCGCAATCTGGGCCTTGCATCCCATACAGACCCAGGCCATAACCTATATTGTACAGCGCATGGCCAGCCTGGCTGCTTTGTTTTATCTGTCGGCAATTTTCCTGTTTGTCAAAGGCCGAAAGACCCAAGCACCGGTACCCAGAGGCTGCTTTTGGGGAGGCTGCCTGCTCTGTTTTCTACTTGCAGTGGGGTCTAAGCAAAATGCCGTTACCTTGCCCGCTGCCCTGCTCTTGATAGAAATCATCTTCTATAGGAAACCGGATTTTTGGCGACAGGGTAAAACCAAATGGACTGTGGTGGGTGGCGTTGTTGGACTGGTAATATTATATGTGCTTCTATTGTTTTATTGGCAAACAGATCCCATGTCCACCCTCATTGCCGGCTATGAAAAACGCCCCTTCACAATGATTGAGCGACTCCTGACGGAAACCCGGGTATCTCTATTTTATTTATACCAGTTATTATATCCGGTGCCCGGACAATTCTCCATACTGCACGATTTTTCCCTGTCCACGTCCTTGTTGGAACCCTGGACTACGTCTGTCGCCATTGCCGCCATTTTAATGCTTATACTATTTGCCGTGTATAACATCCGCCGAAAACCGCTACTCTCTTTTGCCGTATTTTTCTTTTTCCTGGGGCATAGCGTAGAGTCAACCATCTTTCCACTTGAGCTGGTGTTTGAGCATCGAAATTATTTGCCGTCTTTATTTTTGTTTTTACCTGTGGCGAGCGGCATGACATCTCTGGTTGATACGTTTCGGGATAAAAGTACCCTCGTATATCGAATGCTGATGGGGCTTGTGCCTGTTCTGGTGATAGCTTTGGGTCTTGGATGCTATACCCGGAATATGGTCTGGGCCACTGAAAAAACACTGTGGCAAGATGCCATGCAGAAAGCACCTAGCCTGGCCAGACCCTATCAAAACGTTGCCATGGCGCTTGAACGGGAACAGAATCTGGAAATTGCCATCAAGCTATATCGAAAGGCATTGGATCTTCAAGATCCTGAACCGAAGCTGTCACGCTTTATTTCGTACGGCAATATGGGAAACATCTACAAAAAGCGAAAAGAATACGATAAAGCCGTACAATTTTTAACTGCGGCCACCCGTATCGAAACCGGACCCTATATTCACAGGGTTCGATACAATCTGGTGCTCTGCCTGCTGAACACTCACCAGGAAACAGAAGCACTTAAGCACCTTGACTTTCTCCTTTCCGGACAAAATACCAACAGCCGGTTCCTGACTGCCAAAGGATTCATCCTTTTCCAGCAAGGAAAGACCGATCCGGCATTACAATATTTCAGGGCTGCCCTGCAGCAAAAGCCTTATAGCAAGGATCTTTTGCTGAGCATGGCCATGGCGTTGAGTTCAGAGGACTATCATGAACGCTCAGCAGCACTTTTAGAAGATGCAGTCAATCGATACCCCGACAACCTTGTTGTCTATCTTGCGTTGCTTCAACATTCCCTGATGATTGAAGACAAAATCAGGGCAAATCAATACATGTCCCAGATAACCAGCCGCTTTAAGCTGAGCGATATCGAACAATATCTGGCCGATCGAGCCAGGGGGTGGCGCTATGTCAATGACACACTGGTGCCGGTGGAAGATGCCATGGTCATACCGCCGCTGGTGAGATATCTAAAACAGAAGGCAGGGGACCTGAGTAGATACCCGGATCCAAAGGGCCAGACACTGATTCAACCCTATAAGGGTTAATGTTATACACATTCATCGTGTGATAAATTCTAAATACGAATATCGAAATACGAAACAAATCCAAATATCAAATGCTCAAATGTTTCAAACATAGTGCTTAAATTGGTATCTCCAAAGTCTTGTTTTGATCATTCGAATTTGGATCATTCGATATTGCCCTTCGACCTTGCTCAGGGCGGTGAGCCTGTCGAACCGTTTAGGATTTCGAATTTCGTGCTTCGGATTTAAG
>QMMS01000459.1 GCA_003647375.1 Deltaproteobacteria bacterium | reverse complement strand
TCCACCATCTATGTGTTCTTCAAGAACAAAGAGGACCTGCTGGTATCCACCTACCTGGAAATAAAGTACCATCTGGCCGAAACACTGCTTGATGATTTCGATGACAACCTGCCAATCCGCGACATTATCAAAAGCGCCTGGTTCAGCATATTTAATTTTGTTTCCAATAACTTGGAAGCTTATGATTATATCGAACAGTTTGCCAATTCCCCCTACAGTTCGCTGGTTGACAAGGAAGCCCTGGAAAGGGAATATCTTCCCCTCATCAACGTCATTGCCAAAGGCATCGAACAGAAGATCATCAAGAATGTGGACATGAACATTCTGTCCGCCTTTTTGTTCGATCCGGTTTCCCGGCTTGCCAACCCGCGTCTGTCCTATGGTCTGGAAATGGATGCTGGAAACT
Source organism: Deltaproteobacteria bacterium (assembly GCA_003647375.1). Next base: position 3,378 of record QMMS01000459.1, on the reverse strand, counting down.
TGGAGCAAGCGTTTACCATGGCATGGGATGCCATAAAACTTTAACAATCAAAAAGATTTTCATACAACAATAACGAACATTCGATTATACATGCACTGAACCAACAAAAAACAGTATAACCGCAAGTCAAGGAGGCGAATATGCTTTACAGAAAAATGCCAAAAAACGGAGACGAACTATCCATCCTGGGATTCGGCTGCATGCGCCTGCCCACGACTGAAAAGGGACAGATTGACGAACCACGGGCAACCCGACAGGTTCGCTATGCCATCGATCACGGGATCAACTACCTGGACCAGCAGAACCAGGCCGGTACAGAGGGCCTTGAATACGCAACTGCAAGGGACCTGGGGGTGGTGGTCATGGAGCCTCTGAGGGGCGGCAATATCAGCCTTCCCACCCCTCCGTCACCGGTGGAAGAAATCTGGCAGCGGGCCGACACTCCGCGCACACCCGTCGAGTGGGCTCTTCACTGGGTATGGAACCACCCGGAGGTCACCCTGATCCTCTCCGGCATGAACGAAGAAGACCACATCCAAGAAAACCTGGCCATAGCTAACGCGGCTCGGCCGAACTCTCTCACCAAGGCCGAGTGCGACCTTGTGGAAGAGGCTGCTCGGAAATACCAAGAAATCATGAAGGTCGGCTGCACCGGGTGTGGGTACTGTTTGCCCTGCCCCGAGGGCGTGAAGATCTCGACGGCGTTCGAAGTTTACAACACAGTGCACCTTTTCCATAAAAAAGTCGAAGGACAATACATGTATGCCCTGCGCCTCAGCGGTCTACTTTCCGACCAAAAATCCGGATATGCCTCTCAATGCGTGGCCTGTGGAGAGTGCCTGGAAAAGTGCCCCCAACAGATCGAGATACCGGATTTTCTGGCCGACATCGCTGAGGAGATGGAGGATGGAGAAATGGGCAACCGACTGTCCATACTGAAAAAGATGCTCAACATGTAAATTTTCATGCCTTACAAACACAACGAAGCATTTAACTTTTGTTACCTTCGAGTTGTCAAACCTGTCATTCAAGGACGTTTCATGAAAATTTACCCAGTGCGACTTCGTCGCTTTAATTCTAAATATTGAAGCGTCTTGAGCGAAGCGGGCGGTGAAAACTCTTAGTCTACGCGTAAACCTACACACAAATTGAAGCACATAGCTGTTAGGAAAATGTAATGAAATATGGCTATAGCAGCACAGCGATTACAATCACCCTGATCCTGCTAATCCTGACAGGAATAATGTTTGCAGGGTGTAACACAAAAACACATTCACAACTGGAGCGTGAAAATCGGATGCTAAACTCTCCGCAATTCAAAGACGGCAAGTTTGTTAACCCCATCGACGTCCCGATGATGGCTCCGGGATCCACCTGGAAATATATCAAAAAGCAATTTTTTACTTCGCGAATTGGTCCTAAACCTAAGGGTGAACTGCCCTTGAAGCCCATTCAGTCAAATGAATGGATTGGCTTGGATAAAAGCGATCTATTTTTTGCCTGGCTGGGCCACTCCAGTATCCTCATTACAATGGATGGAAAAACGATCCTGGTGGATCCGGTTTTTGAAAAACGCGCTTCGCCGTTTTCCTGGATCGGGCCCAAGCGATTTCATCCCCCGCCGGTTATTGCCAAGGACCTGCCGCCCATAGACGTGGTGCTGATCACCCACGATCACTACGATCATTTAGAAAAAACAACCGTGAAACATATGAATGGTAAGACCGGCCTCTTTCTGGTACCGTTAGGCATGGGGGAGCTTTTCGAAGACTGGGGCATCGCCCCTGAAAAGGTAAAAGAACTGGACTGGTGGGAGCAGCATGTTGTGGGCTCGCTAACCTTTATTGCCACACCGGGTGTCCACTATGCGAGAAGAGGATTGTTTGACGGCGATGAACGGCTCTGGAGTTCCTGGTCGATACATGGTCAAAAACGCAAACTCTTTGTCAGTGGTGATTCCGGCTACTTTGACGAATTCAAGGAAGTCGGTGAAAAATTCGGACCCTTTGACATTACCTTCCTGAAAATCGGATCTTACGACGACATGTGGAAACAAGTTCACATGACACCGGAAGAGGCTGTCCAGCAGCATCGGGATCTTGGTGGTAGCATCCTGGTGCCATTGCACTGGGCAACCTTCGACCTGGCCCTGCACCCCTGGTACGAACCCATTGAACGGGCGCTTGCAGCAGCTGAAAAATCCAATGTTCAGGTCATCACTCCCTTAATCGGGGAGCGGGTTGAGTTGAACCATCTACCTGAGTCGAACGCGTGGTGGCGCAGTGTGGACAATCGTTAGTTCAGGCATCGGGGTGTTTTTACGTCATGCCCGCGAAGGCGGGTATGACGGGTAGACATGAAAATTCCGCTGAAGCAATGTCTTATTACGTTAATAGCATCATCTAAAAAATTGGCAATCAACCATGACCCTTTGGTCTCGCAGACAATTCATGCAATTAAGCACAGCCGCAGCACTTCAGCTGATGGTTGGCTGTACATCCAAGGACATACCAATGGACGGCAAACCCATGCATCATCTTACCAAAGGCTTTCGCAACTACCCCCCGGCACCGGAACCCGCAACACCGGGTATCTCTTTTATTTTCAGAATAAAGATAGGATCACCGTTTTCGTGCCCCTTGGGTTGAAACCCTTTTTTAGCAAACGAGGCTATAAGAATGTGCAGGAACTGGATTGGCAACAATCCACTGAATTGGACGAAATCAAGCTGACGGCGCTTCCGGCAGTCCACTTTTCCGGCCGTGGAATAGGTGACGGCAACGAAACCCTGTGGTGCTCCTGGGCCATTCGATCCGCCTCCACAAATATCTTTTTCAGCGGGAACACCGGATATTCACCGACTGTGTTCAAGGCGATCGGGAAGCAGTTCCGTTCCTTTGACATGGCCATCGTTCCCATCGGGGCTTATGATCCTGCGAACGTCATGCAACCCGTACACACCAACCCCGAGGAGGCGATTCAGATGGCCAACGATGTCAGGGCCGACCTGATCATCCCCTCCCACTGGGGGACCATCGCCCTGACAGACGAGCCGCCCTTTGAGCCGCCGGAACGATACCGGGCCTATGCAAATAAAATCGGCATCAGTGATGAACGGGCGAGTATCATGAAGATCGGTGAAACCAGGACTGTATAATTATCAGATTTTACACCATCACCCAGACCGCCTATTACTAAAGGGCGGTGGACACCGGAATCAATCTTAATTTCAAGAACTGATCTGCAGAGATGAAGGTATTGTGACAGCTGCCCTATAGCCCATTCAAGGTAATAATTTACATATCGAACCATGACAACCCAGCACTGCAATGGCAAAGTAGATTACAATTCAATTATGTCAACTATTTGATATCACAT